>JBEKYB010000053.1:0-8026 GCA_049511435.1 Nitrospirota bacterium
CCTAGATGTCTTTTATTGCCGGGCGTCATTTATATTTGTCCTGCTCCTTCTTATCCTTGTCTTTGAAGTCGCCCCCGGCCTCGGGCCCTTCTTCCTTGTCCCTCAGCTCTCCGGCCTCGTATTTCGACTTCACCATGCTGAAGACGTTCCTGAACCCCGCTATTATCCCGAAGAGCAGGAAGGTCATCGTGAACCACGGCTCGGTCTGCACATGGAACACCAGCGGGAAGAGCTTGTGGTCGATAACCCAGCCCATCCCCAGCCCAATGAATGTGGCGACGACGATGTTTATGCCGACCGAGGCCAGCATGTACATGCTCCGCCAGAACTCCCTGTCTTTTTCGTCCATGGCAAACGAAAATCCCGTCCCCCATTGGGGGACGGGACCTCCTTTAACTCATAGTTATCTGCATAGCCCGGAGTCCTGCGTCATTTCAGGAAGTTCGCCGGGTCAACGGGTCCGTGGCACTTGGTGCACTGCTCCGATTTGCCCATCGCCTTCGATACCTTCCACATATGCGGCTTGTGGCAATCGAGGCACTTAAGGCCCATCTCCAGGTGCGCCGCGTGCTTGCCCGTGGTCTTGATGTTCCTGTGGCATGGCATGCAGTCCTGGTCCACCTTCGGGAGGAGCTGCCCGTGCGGCTTGTGGCACTTGTAGCAGTCGAACTGCATCGCGCCGTCCTCGGGGAACGTGGTCTTGCGGCATGCCTTGGCGATGTCTTCCGGGCTCGCCTGGAAGTGCCTGGTGTCGAGCGTCGCGGGCTCGGCGGCGATCTTCGCGCGCTGTGCGTCGCTGCCGTGGCAGGCGAGGCACTTGTCGCGGTTCGGCCTCAGGTTGTGCGTCTTGTCCGTGTGGCAGGCGAGGCAGGCGAAGCCCGACATCCCGTGCACCTGCGCGTTGTTCGGGTGGCAGCGCACGCAGAACCTCGGCTCGGCGGTGAACCTGTGCAGGTTGTAGCCGTGGCACTTGGAGCATTCCACCTTCTCCTGGAAGAAGTGCTTCGCGTGGCCGGGGGAGTCGTTTATCTTTATGGCGTCGGGGTATTTCGGGTTCGAGTCCCAGTGGCATTTCACGCAGTAGTTCCAGGGCACGATCACCTTGCCGTGCCTGGCCGGGACTTCCTTGGGGTTATGCAGCACGAGCGATATCATGAGCTGGTTCTGCTCCATCAGCGTAAGGTGGTGGCACTCATGACAGTTTACCATGCGGTGCTCCGAGACAGCCCATCTGTCGAAGGCGTCCTTCATGAGGTGGCAGCCCATGCAGAAGTTGGGGTTGTTCTCCTTGTAATCCCAGAGCTTGTACGCGGCAAACGACCCGCCCGCGATGAATAGTACCAGGATGAGAGCGATGACTACCTTGGCCTTGGTGCTGAGGCCTTCCTTTAGTGCTTTAAACATAAAACTGTTACCTCCGATTCCTTACCTGTTCAATGTATTCAAGACCCTGGCGGCGGCCTTTACCGTTTTCTCTATGTCGGCATCCGTATGCGCCAGAGACATGAATCCCGCCTCGAACTGGGACGGGGCCAGATTGACCCCCGAATCCAGCATCCCCCTGAAATATTTGGAAAAAGCCGCCAAGTCCGAGGTCTTCGCCCCGGCGTAGTCGGTGACTTCTCTTTCGGTAAAGAACACGGTGAACATCGAGCCAACTCTATTGAAGGACGCCTTGACCCCGGCGCGCTTGAAGGCCTCCTTCAGTCCTTTGGTCAGTTTGGCGCTCTTTTTCTCGAGCTCTTTGTACCGGCCCGGTGTTTTGAGTAGCTTCAGCGTCTCGATACCCGCGGTCATCGCGAGCGGGTTGCCGGAGAGCGTCCCGGCCTGGTAGACGGGCCCCACGGGCGATATCTTCTCCATTATATCGGCGCGGCCGCCGTATGCGCCGACGGGCAGGCCGCCGCCTATTACCTTGCCGAGGCAGGTCAGGTCGGGCTTCACCTTGTAAATCGACTGGGCGCCGCCGTAGGCGACCCGGAAGCCTGTCATCACCTCGTCGAATATCAGGAGCGCGCCGTGCCTGTCCGAGAGTTCCTTCAGGCCTTGCAGGAACCCGGGGACGGGCGGGACGCATCCCATGTTGCCGGCAACCGGCTCCACTATTATGCAGGCGATTTTGACGCCCTCCCGCCTCATGACGGCGTTTACCGCGGATAAATCGTTATAGGGGCAGGTGATGGTGTTTTCGGCCAGGGCCGCGGGCACTCCGGGCGAGTCCGGGACACCGAACGTCGCCGCGCCGCTACCGGCCTTGACGAGCAGGCTGTCCGCATGGCCGTGGTAGCCGCCGTCGAACTTTATAATCTTGTCGCGGCCGGTAAACCCCCTGGCGAGCCTTATGGCGGACATCGTCGCCTCGGTGCCGGAGCTGACCATCCGGACCATCTCGACCGAGGGTATCGCGTCCGTGACCATCTTCGCGAGCGTGACCTCCAGCTCAGTCGGGGCGCCGAAGCTGGTGCCGTTTTTTATCGCGGATATCAGGGCCTTCGTCACGGCCGGATGAGCGTGGCCCAATATCATCGGGCCCCAGGAAAGGACGTAGTCTATGTAGGAGTTGCCGTCTACGTCGTATATCTTCGAGCCCTTCGCCTTTTTGACGAAAAACGGCTCCATGCCGACGCTTTTGAATGCGCGGACGGGGGAGTTCACCCCTCCGGGTATGAGCTTTACGGCGGCCTTGAAGAGTTTTTTGGACTTGGTGTTTTCCATGCCTGTTTCGAGCAGACCGAGTGAGGTTTTTAAGACCGACAATAAACGGCACGCGGTTAAGGACGATATCACATAACTTCTTTAATTGTCAAGAAAATTTCAAGTTTAAGCATAAGGTGCTATACTTAGGTAAAGTTATGTAATTTAACTATACAGTACTTACCTGATATTGTAATTATAATTTTATGGTAATATTTTTAGATAGCGCGGATAAACCACAGGAGGGAAATCCATGAAGATAGACGATGTCCTGAAAATTGCGATAAAGATGGAGGAGGACGGGTACGACTTCTATAAGCAGGCCGAGGCCCGCACCGCCAACGATATGGGGAAGAGGATGTACTCGTTCCTTGCGGACTACGAGCTGCACCACAAGGAGCTCCTCTTAAGCCTCATGAATAAGATTACGCCCGACGCAAGGGAGCTGGACATACCGCTTCCGAAGGACAGGCTGAAGTCGGTGTTCGCCGAGGCCAGGGCGCACATGGACAAGAGCGTCCCGGCGACGGCCGACGACATAGCCGCGCTGGATTTCGCCATGGTGAAGGAAAAGGAGAGTTTCAAGCTCTACGCCGAGGCCGCCAGGGACTCCGGCGACCCGAAGGTCAAGGCGGTCTTCGCCAGGATGGCGAAGGAGGAAGGCCAGCACTACGAGATACTGGAACATACGAGGTATTACCTCGACCAGTACGCGAACTGGAGCATATGGGAGGAAGGCGGCCCCATCGAGGGCGGTTGATATGTCCATAAATTAAATTAATGGACAAATTCCTTGACTTTTCATAACGCCGTTATATATTATGACTTCCGTAGGTTTTGGAGCGAATTCAATCTATAGCAAACTGCTGAACTTAGCTTCTAACCCTTTGATTTTAAATGCATTGGTTTTCCCGGGAGCAGTAGAGAGTCCGTTCTGTTTTAAGCGCTAGGAAAGAGAAAGGGCAATTCATGAACCACGTCTGGCGTCCGCTCATAGTGGTCCTTGGGGTCGTGGCGTTGATACTCGCCGCGAGGACGTTCCTCGTCCCAAGCGACTTCGGGATCCACGAGCAGGGTTACATGTACGGCTTCCACAGGCTCGGAAACGAGAAGGACTGGAAGGCGTTCCCTGCGAAGTTCAAGTTCGACATCGATTATTGCAAGGGTTGCCACGAGGACAAGGTAAACGGCATCCTGAGCTCCCCGCACCGGATAATCCCCTGCGAGGACTGCCACGGGCCGGCCATGAGCCACCCCGACGCCCCCCCCAAGCTGCCGATTAACAGGACGAGGGAGCAGTGCCTGAGATGTCACGCCTATCTCCCCTACCCCACCAGCGGCCGCAAGAACATTAAGGGCATCGACCCGTATATGCACAACCCGGGCGTTGAGTGCGTGAGCTGCCACAACCCGCACCACCCGAACCTCGAGGGGGTAATGAAATGAACAGGCGAGATTTTATCAAGAACACAGTAATAGCCATCGCCGGGGCGTCCGTGCCCCTTTCCGCCCTCGAGTTCGTCAACCCGAAAAAGGTCTTCGCGGCGAACCCGGAGCTGCACTGGGTGTTCCTGGTGGATACCTATAAATGCGTCGGGTGCGGTATGTGCGTCAAGGCGTGCAAGGCGGAGAACGGCATACCGTACGAGGCCGACGTGTCGAGGACCTGGGTCGAGCGCTACGTCGTGACGAAAGAAGGGAAAACCTTCGCCGACAGCCCGAAGGCCGCGAGGGACGGCTTCACGAGCCCGATAGTATATCAGGGCGAGGCGGGAGAGGTGAACATAAAGCCCGACGACATAGACAAGGCGTTCTTCGTCCCGAAGCTCTGCAACCAGTGCGACAACCCGCCCTGCGTGCAGGTCTGCCCGGTGGGCGCGACGTACAAGACGGCCGACGGCGTAGTCCTGGTGGACAGGACGTGGTGCATCGGCTGCGGGTACTGCATCATGGCGTGCCCGTACGGCGTCCGCTTCTTCCATCCGGTATACAAGGTGGCGGACAAGTGCAACTTCTGCTACCACCGCATTAACAACGGCATGAAGTCCGCGTGCGTCTCCGCCTGCCCGTTCGGAGCGAGGCAGATAGGGAACCTCAAGGACCCGAATGACCCCGTGACCAAGATAATAATGACAGAGCGCGTCGCGGTCCTGAAAGACGAGTTCGGGACTAAGCCGCAGGCCTTCTACATCGGCCTTGGCAAGGAGGTACGCTGACATGGTGGAGATGGTACATGGCCAGGTTTGGACGACCAAGGAGTTCTTCGTCCTCCCGAACGAATATATTTACTGGGCGATACAGATCGTGATGTACCCGTTCATGACGGGCCTAGTCGCGGGCGCGTTCGTCCTTTCGTCGCTCTACCACGTCTTTAAAATAGAGCAGTTAAAGGAGATAGCCCGGTTCGCGCTGGTCTTCTCCTTCGCCCTTCTGCCGGTGGCGATGATGCCCCTGATGCTGCACCTCATGCAGCCGTTCAGAGGTATTGAGGTCCTCATGACGCCGCATTTCACGTCGGCCATCGCCGCCTTCGGCATAGTGTTCCTCACCTACGCGTCCATAGTCGCCTCCGAGATATGGTTCATATACCGGAAGCACCTGGTCGAGGTGGTGCTGGAGCTCCGTAAAAAGCAGGACAAGACCTTCGGCCAGACTCTGAGGCTGTGTCTTTTCTCGGTGCTGACGCTGGGCGCGATGGACATAAGCGAAAAGGCCCTGGAAAGGGACCACAAGGCTATCGGGGTCCTGGCGGGCGTCGGAATTCCCGTTGCATGCTTCCTGCACGGCTACGCGGGGTTCATCTTCGGCTCCGTAAAGGCCAACGCGCTATGGATGACGCCGCTCATGCCGGTAATCTTCATCATGTCGGCCGTGGTGTCGGGCATAGCGCTTTGCATACTGGTCTACACCATCACGATGGAGATACGCAAGTTCCTGGTCAAGAGAAAGAGGGAATATGTCAGGGGCGGGCCGACACCCGAGGAGATAAAGGGCGTCGAGGTGAACGAGGTGAAGCTTACAGCCAAGTACCTGCTGCTCTTCATGGTGTTCGCCATAAGCCTCGAGCTCCTGGACGTGATATTCCGGGGATACACGGCGGTCAAGTCCTGGGACATCCTGAGGCAGGTCATATACGGGAGGGACTTCGCGAACATATTCATATTCCAGTACGGCGTCGGGAACCTGCTGCCCTTCGTGCTGCTGCTCCTGCCGGGGCTTACCGTGAGGCGGGCGGTGCTGGCGACGATACTCGTGCTGTTCGGCGTGTTCATGATGCGCTGGAACGTCGTCATCGGCGGCCAGGCGTTCTCTTTGACGCTCTCCGGGTTCATGCACTACCACATGCCCATTATCCCGCACAGCCTCGAGGAGTACAAAGAGGGCCTGTTCGGGGCGCTTACGGTGGCGGCCACGCCCTTTGTCATATTCTTTTTCCTGAACAAGCTGTTCCCGGTATTCATGAAGGACGAGGAAGCTGCGGCCCCCCACCGGGCCTGATTTTGCTTGATATTTGACGGTCTTTCCACTATATTATCCTTGGAGCCCAAGCAGGCCACCACCTGGTTGGGCTTTTTTAATCTTCCCCTAAAAAGAGGTTCGACATGAATAGTGAACCGCCTTTCGGCAAGGCCAACGACTTCCTCGGCAAGGAACAGTTCGTAGTAAACGAGATAAAGGTCGGGGACACATGGCGGATGTTCCGCATAATGGCGGAGTTCGTCGAGGGCTTCGAGAACATGGCGAGCGTCGGTCCGGCGGTCACCGTATTCGGCTCCGCGCGCGCGAAGGACTCAGACCTCCGCTACCAGACCGCCAGACGCCTGGGCAAGATAATGGCCGAGCGGGGCATATCCGTGATAACCGGCGGCGGCCCAGGGATAATGGAGGCCGCGAACAGGGGCGCGTTCGAGACCGGCGGGAAGTCATACGGGCTTAACATCGAGCTACCCCTGGAGCAGGAGCATAACCCGTACCTGACCAAGGCCGTGAAGTTCCGGCACTTCTTCATCAGGAAGGTGATGCTGGTAAAATACTCATCCGCGTTCGTCATATTCCCCGGCGGGTTCGGCACGCTGGACGAGTGCTTCGAGGCCATAACGCTCATCCAGACGATGAAGATTAGGCCGTTCCCGGTCATCATGGTGGACAAGGCGTTCTGGGGCGGGATGTGGGAGTGGTTCAAGGACAACCTCATCCGGGAGGAGATGATATCGCCCGCGGATTTGGAGCTTTTCTCATTCATAGACGACCCGAGCGATATCGCGGACAAGGTTTTCGACTTCCTAGAGCACGGCGAGTTCAAGGGCCGGGAGCACACGGGCTTTTAGGAGCATCGGCGATGAAGAGCAGACTCCATAAATTTCAAGACGGATATACCTGGACGGGGGTGGAGAAGGAGCCGTACAGGAAGCCTAGCGAGAAAGCGGCCGGGTGCTACTGCGGCGTCCACAGACAGACGTTCATAGGCCTTAAGGGCGAGGCGACGAAGTTCCATTTCCGGTACTTCGAGATCCCGCCGGGCGGGAGCAGCAGCCTTGAGAAGCACATGCACGAGCACGCGGTGGTATGCGCGCGGGGCAAGGGCAGGGTGCTGGCGGAGGACATGATATACGACATGGAACACATGGACGTGCTGTACATCGCCCCGGACGCCCCGCACCAGCTAATCAACCCCTACGGCGAGCCGTTCGGCTTCTTCTGCAT
Organism: Nitrospirota bacterium; assembly: GCA_049511435.1. Lineage (GTDB taxonomy): Bacteria > Nitrospirota > JACRHJ01 > JACRHJ01 > JACRHJ01 > JBEKYB01. Next base: position 7,399 of record JBEKYB010000053.1, read on the forward strand.
AGTTGACGCCGAGAGAGATAGACCAAGAGAATTATCCTGCGAGGAGTTGAAGCGCCTCGAGGCGTCCGAGGCCACGAAAGGCAAGTTCATCGGGTATATTGAGGGGGATTAAAAATGAAGGAAGACGTTAGATTAAATTCGACCCTAGGTAAAATATATAACTTATTCTGCCCAGATTGTAAGAGAGACACTAAGCATTCTGTACTTCAATCTGTAGATATAAAAGGAAGCGACGGTTATGAGGATGATTGGGTCACATGGGATAGCAAATATCAAATTATAGAATGTCAAGGATGTTCCTACAGGTCATTTAGAAATGAACGCACAGATTCTGAAGATGTAGACCCGGAAACTGGCAAACCACTTACAAAACAACAACTATATCCTAATAGATCAAAGTTTTTTTGGAATATTAAAGATTTCTATAATGCCCCTCACAACCTAAGACAAATCTACCGTGAGGTGATTCATTGTTATAATGGTAAATTATATACGATGTGCGCAGGTGGACTTCGTGCAATTATTGAAGGTATTTGCGCAGATCAAGGAGTGAAAAACGGACCTATAGAAATAAAAAATAAAGGTATAAAAATTAAGCGGACGAAAAATCTTGAAGGGAAAATTAATG
>JBEKYB010000054.1:0-7922 GCA_049511435.1 Nitrospirota bacterium
AACCCGTCCTCGTACCTGCACGTGCTCCCTATAGAGGCGGGGTTTGTCGGCCCCGATAACGTAGGCGTGCTTATCGCCGAGGAACCGTACAAGCTGGACGAAAAAGTCCTTATAATCGACATCGGCACAAACGGAGAGCTCCTGCTGGGCGACAAGGAAGGCGTATCCTCCACCTCGTGCGCCACTGGCCCGGCGTTCGAGGGCGCACAGATAAAGTTCGGCATGCGGGCCGCACCGGGCGCAATCGAGAAGATAAAAATAGACCCGGTGACCAAGGAGCCGTCTTTCAAGGTAATCGGCATGGAGGAATGGAGCGCCGAGAGCGAGAAGGTGCTCGCAAAAGGCATCTGCGGCTCCGGAATTATAGACGCCGTTGCCGAGATGTTCAAGGCCGGAGTAATAGACAAGTCCGGGAAGTTCAAGACGGACGCGGGCAGCGAGAGGATAAGGGCGGGCGCGGACGGGAGGCCGGAATATGTCCTTACGTTCAAGGAAAGGACTACGATCGGGGCGGACGTAACCATTACCCAGGGCGACGTGCGGGCGCTCCAGCTTGCCAAGGGCGCACTGTACGCCGGGGCGAAGCTAATGATGCAGAAGATGGGCATCGAGAAGGTCCAGAAGGTAATCCTTGCAGGAGCCTTCGGGAGCTATATCGACAAGGAAGCCGCGCTGACGCTGGGGATGTTCCCGGACTGCGACATCGACAACATCTATGCGGTCGGTAACGCGGCGGGAGACGGCGCGATAATGGCCCTTATAAACATGGGGAAGAGGGAAGAGGCGGAGAGGGAGGCGAGGCGCGTCCAGTTCCTGGAAATCGCCGTGGACCCGAACTTCCAGAAAGAGTTCATGATGGCGATGCACATCCCCCATATGAAGGACCCGTTCCCGAACTTGAAGAAGCTCCTGGATAGTAAAGAGGAAAGCAAAGACATGGCGGCCGCCATAAAGGGATAAAGTTAATGACTGGAGCGCGGGGATGACCAAACTGGTTGTAAAATCGGGCTCATGCGGGTACAATATTAATATAGTCGTGGAGAAGGAAGCGGGCGGCTCAAAGAGGTTCAGGCTGCATATAGAAAGTGATTGCAAGCACGTAAACCTGCTGGCGAGTGACCTTCCCGTATTGGATATGGCGGCGGTTTTTACCGCCATTATCCAGAACCCCGTATACCAGGCTGGCTCCAGGAGGCTTAAACATCCGGCCTGCCCCGTACCTTCCGCGATTCTGAAGGCCCTGGAAGTGGAAGCCGCCCTTAACGTGCCGAGAGACGTTCACATCGAATTCGAAAAGAAACGGGACTGACCAAATGACTACTGCTTTGGAGAATAACGTAACCTGGCTGAAGCTCTCCCTGATGTCAAAGGGTATCAGGCTCGCCCCGGACTTTATAAAGAGGGGGCTTCCAAGGTACGTGCACAAGAGGGCTTCGCTTAGCGAGGGCCGATGCTTCGAGCTTATAAAAGGGAGCAGAAGCTTCCCGGTTAACTTGGCCGTATATGAAGAGTTCGTGAAGGACTCGCCTTATTTCTACGACCACAGGAAAAAGGTGATAATGAGGGACGGCGCGGTGGTAATCGAGGCGCGCCTCATCGAGGACCCGTCATGGTACTCGGAGAAGCTCCCCGACGGGACCTCTTTCAGCTCGCTTGTCCAGCTTCATGGGAAGAACATCCTAGCCACGGCCCTAACCGGGATATGCAGGTTCAAGCTGGACTATGAAGGCTGCAAGTTCTGCGCCCTTACGCCGGACCCGAACGAGAGGACCAAGTCGTTCAAAAATATCGCCGAAGTGATAAGCATTCTCGAAGCCAGGGGCGAAAATTATAGCGAGCTGAACATAAACGCCGGCACGGTCTACGGGGACGACTGCGGCGCCGAGATGTACGAAGAAGCCATAGCCACGGTCAGGGAGAAGAGCGGGATTTCAATATACGCCCAGCTCTGCCCGCCCAAGGACTTGCATTATATCAAGGACCTCAAGAACGCCGGGCTCAATACCATAAGCTTCAACATCGAGGTCTTCGATGAAGGGCTCCGCAAGGAAGCCTGTCCCGGGAAGTCCCGGATACCGGTAAAAAGATATCTAGAGTCCCTCTCTCACGCGGCGGGGATATTCGGTAAGAACCAGGTCTCTTCCTGGCTGATTGCGGGCCTTGAGCCGAAGGAGTCGCTGCTTCGGGGCGCCCGGGAGATAGCCAGGGCTGGGGCGATACCTTTCATTACGGTTTTCCGGCCCCTGATGGGTTCCGAGTACCAGGACAGGAAGCCCCCGGAGGCCGATTGGCTGATGGAGGTATTCGAAGAGCTGGGGCGGATACTCCAGGAATACGGCCTGGACCCGGCGAAATCCGCTTCCGGATGCGCGAAATGCAACTGCTGCTCCGCCGGGGAGGAAGTCCTCGTAAATGCAAAATGAGAAGAGAAGCTGGGACGATGTCCTCGGGACCTCCTACAAGCTTGAGACGCCTGACGGCCACGTGGCAGGCCTTCTGCCGTTCTTCGTGGAAAACCGCGTGGACCGGGTGCTGGATTTGGGCTGCGGGCTTGGAAGGCATTTCAGGCATTACGGCTCCCACGGATTCAGGATTGTAGGTCTGGACATATCGGAGAAGGCCGTCCGCGCCGCAAGGCTGACGTCTCCGGGGAAGGGCTGCCTCACGCGCGCCGACATGTCGCGCCTGCCGTTCAAGGACGGCTCTTTCGACCTCATAATAATATGGCGCGTGGTGCACCTTGCAAAGATGACAGCAATCGCCGACACTATTAAAGAGATTAAGCGGGTGCTGAAGAAGGATGGTTTCCTGTACGCCAGCCTCCGCTCCGTCAATAACACACTATATAGTATCGGGAAAAACGAGGGGACCGAGATAGAGAAGAATACTTTTTCCATGGGACCGGGGTCCCTCTCCGGGCTCACATACCACTTCTTCTCGGAAGCAGAGGCGCTTGGCCTTCTGGGGGACGGCATGGAAGTCCTTCAGTTCTACGAAACCGAGTTGGAGCACACCGAATATACGTCGGGATACCGTGATCTAAAGAACATGTTCTACGTGTTCCTGGGGAGAAATAAATGAGGCTGCTCCTCTTGAACCCGAGGTATTTAGCCCCGGAAGAGCTTAAAAAAAGATATGACAAGTACAGGGGATGGATAGAGAAGGGGAACATGTACGTCCATCCCTTCGAGCCGCCCCTTGGGCTTGCTTATCTTGTTGCGTACCTGTCCGTGCGTGGGCATGAGGCGAAGGTCATAGACCTGCAGGCGCTCGATATGGACGATGCTGAGCTTCAGAAAACTCTTGAGCTGGAGCGGCCCGAATATGTTGGAATTACCTCCATGACCCCGACTTATCCGTCGGCCTCTGCCCTGGCGAAGACTATTAAAAGTATACTTCCAGACGCAAAGGTGATAATGGGCGGAGTGCACCCTACGATTTTGCCGGAGAAGGTCCTTGAGAACGGGAACGTTGATTTTGTGATAAGGGGGGAGGGTGAAAAGGCGTTACTATCATTGATGCAGAGCGAACCCTTCGAAGGGATCGACGGTCTCTGCTACAAAAAAGACGGAAAAGCGGTAATAAAACCCAAATCAAGAGGCTTCGAATCTCTTGCCGAGTTGCCGATGGCCGATTACGGCTCCTTTCCGGCGGAAAAATATATTGCGTACAATATGCGCCTTCGCGGTATCAGGGGCCTCTCCATGCTGGTTTCCAGGGGTTGCCCTTACAGGTGCGCCTTCTGTGCGGTTGAGGGCGCAATGGGCAGAAAATACAGGCTTAAGGAGCCTGCCGCAGCCGTGGACGAGATGGCCGCACTTAAAAAGAAATTTTCCATCAACGGCGTCTGGTTCAAAGACAGCATATTCAACCTCAAAAAAGATTGGGTGATGGAGTTCTGCGAGGAGCTCATAAGACGTGGGCTTAAGATGAGCTGGCAAATAAACACGCGGGTGGACCTGGTCGACGACGAGATGCTGGCGACAATGAAACGGGCGGGCCTCACCCAGGTGGACCTGGGGATTGAGTCGGGCTCCCAAAAAACTCTCGACAGGCTGAACAAGCATATAACCATCGAGCAGGTACGCCGCGCCGTGGAGACCGTAAAGAGGCACGTTATGGTCTCCGGTTTCTTCATGATAGGCGTTCCAGGGGAGACCGAGCAGGACGTTTCCGAGACCTTTCAGTTCGCCAAAAAACTGGAACTGGACAGGTACTCCTTCAGTATTTTCGTTCCCTTGCCCGGAAGCGATCTATACGACGAGTTGAAGGCGGAAGGAACGATTTCTGAAGACCCCGATTTCGGCGCGATGCATTTTACGGACGCGGCAAGGAGCTACTGCGAGATACCCCTGCCGAGGCTAAAATCGGTTTTCGAGGAGATAAATAATTACTTCTCCTCATTTGACAAAACAGAAATTAGCGGTACACTAAAGGTTAATGAGTAAGGAATAAATCCGGAACCGTAAAGAGGCCAAAAAACTCCGTAAAAAGAGCAAATAACCTCAGATAAGGGAAAGGGTGGTTTCCTTGCTCATTTTTTATTTAAGTTTAGCAAATAAATTCCGATAAGTATAAATAGTAGAAAAGAATTGATAAATACATCGGGAAGGGAGGTGACCGGCTTAGGCGGACTTAAGCGGCAATTTATCAGAAACCATGCAATAAAGGAGACCGTCGATGACAATATCAGGCATATCCGGAAACACCAGCCCGTACCAGACCAATATGTCCAGCGCCTTCGCGCAGCGCAAGCAGGATTTCCAGAACCTGGCATCAGCCCTTCAATCAGGCAACCTCTCAAACGCACAGCAGGCCTTTGCCGCGCTCCAGCAGGACATGCAAGGCGCCAGTCAGGCGAGCAGCCAGGCCAGCAGTATTCAGGGCCAGGCCAATAGCAGTCAGAGCACTATCAGTCAGGACCTCCAAAGCCTGGGCTCGGCCCTCCAGTCAGGCAATATAACGAGCGCCCAACAGGCATTCACCCAGCTCCAGCAGGATATGCAAAGCGCCGGACAGGCCCACGGCCACCACCATCACAATCACGGGGGATCCGGAGACTCCCAGTCCTCAACCACGGCACAATCGACCAGCACAGCCACTAACAGCCAGAATGAGCTGGCGACGCTGCTGGGAACCTCAACCGCTTCCACAATCGACACCATACTCTGATGCCGCCCAAACGGGGGGCCGCACATAAGCGTGCGGTCCCCTATATTTAGAACTCCAACTATATAATCATTCTCAATCAATATCCGCTATTTCCTAAACCCTGCAATTAGTAACATACTCAGAAAATAGCCCTAATTGACCGGGTTGCGGTATATATAACTGCTGATATACTTATTAAATCTAATCGCATCTGCTATTTTCCCTGATTGAGTGCAAAAATTATGAATGAACGCAAAATTCACCGGTACTTTTGTATTCCTTTTTTGTTGACGCATGCGTCCCTGGCCATGCTAGTCGGACTGCTCCTGACACTGCAGGCGTGCGAAAAGAAAAAGCCGCCGGCGCCTCCGCCGCCCGCAGTCGAAGTAGTCAGCGTCATCCAGAGGGACATCCCTGTAATACACGAGTGGGTCGGCACTGCCGATGGCCTGGTCAACGCCACTATCAGGCCCCAGGTCACCGGATACCTGATCAGGCAGAAGTATGTTGAAGGCGACATCGTAGAAAAAGGGCAGGTACTTTTTGAGATAGACCCCCGGCCGTTCCAGGCCGCGCTTGACCAGGCAAAAGGCACGCTTGCCCAGTTCACGGCCCAATGGGAGGACGCAAAGGCCAACCTCGCAAGGGTAATACCCCTGGCCGCCCAGAACGCGCTCAGCAAAAAAGACCTGGACGACGCTACCGGCGCGGAGCGCTCCGCCATGGCGCAGGTTGTCGCCGCCAGCGCCGCGGTGGAGAATGCCCGCATAAACCTCGGATTCACCAAGGTTATCTCTCCTATACACGGCATGGCAGGCCTCGCCACTACGCAGATAGGTAACCTGGTCGGCCCTGCCCTGGGGAGGGAACTTACGACCGTTTCGACGATCCAGCCGATCAAGGTGTATTACTCCGTCAACGAGCAGGCCTACATCGATTTCATGCGGAGGTTCTCGACGAGTGCGGCGGGCCTTGAGAAGGCGAGGAAGCTGCAAATTAAACTCGTCCTTGCGGATGGAACGCAATACCCTTATAAGGGAACATTCTATGCGATTGACCGCCAGGTGGACGTTACTACGGGGACGCTTCGAGTGGCGGCCGTGTTCCCGAACCCGCGCAACCTGCTGCGCCCGGGGCAGTTCGTGAGGGTCCGGGTATTGGTAGGGACGAAGAAGGGAGCGCTGCTGATACCGCAGCGGGCGGTTAATGAGCTTCAGGGGAGCTACCAGGTGGCCGTGTTGGGCACCGACAACAGAGTGTATCTCAGGAATGTTAAGCCGGGGGAAAGTGTCGGGATGTTCTGGGTGATTGAACAGGGCCTCAGGCCGGGCGAGCGCATGGTGGCGGAAGGGGCCCAGAAGGTGAAGCAGGGGACGGCGGTCACCCCAATGCCGTTTGCCCTCAGTACAACGGCTATTTCCAGAGCCTTAAGGACGGCGTTTTCTCCATCAACATCCGCCAACGGGAAGTAGCCCGTATGTACAGGTTCTTTATCGGACGCCCGATTGTTGCGATGGTCATCGCGATAATCATGATCATCGTCGGCCTGGTCGCGATGTATGGCCTGCCGGTGTCGCAGTATCCAAAAATCGTCCCTCCCGAAATCCTCGTCCAGACCACCTATGTCGGGGCCGACGCTCAGACGATAGAACAGTCGGTTGCCACGCCGCTTGAGGCGAGCATGAGCGGCGTAGACAACATGAACTACATGTATTCCATCAATACCAATAACGGTCTGATGCGGCTGACGGTTAACTTCGACGTTAAGACCGACCCCAATACCGACCAGATACTCGCACAACTGCGTGAGTCCCAGGCGGAAACGCAGTTCCCGGTGGACGTGCGAAACTACGGCGTGACGGTCTTGAAATCGCTGTCCACGCCGCTTGTGCTCTTTGCCCTCTATTCGCCGAAAGGGACGTACGACGCGACCTTTCTGGCCAACTACGCCGCTATTAACCTAAACGACCGGCTAACAAGGGTAAAGGGAATCGCGAGCGTCACGGTCTTCGGCGCGGGGCAGTACGCCATGCGCTGCTGGGTGCGCCCCGACGTGCTGGCCAAGCTGAACATCACGGTCCCCGAGGTCGTGAACGCGCTCCAAAGGCAGAACACGGTGAACCCCGCAGGGCAGGTCGGCGGAGAGCCTATACGTCCCGGGCAGGAGTTCACTTACGCGATCCGCGCCAAGGGCAGGCTCGTAACGCCCGAGGAGTTCGGCCGGATAGTATTGCGTGCGAATCCCGACGGCTCTCTCGTTCGCCTCAGCGACGTAGCCCGTATAGAACTCGGAGCCCAGGACTACAGCCTCCGGGGACGCTTCGACGGGAAGCCTTCGGCCATAATGGCCCTCTACCAGCTCCCGGGGACGAACGCTCTGGACGCTGTGAAGGGCGCCAGGCAGGCGATGGCTGAGATGAAGCGTTCCTTTCCGCCGGACCTTGAATACGCTGTGGCGCTCGATACCACGCTCTCGGTTACCGAAGGGATAAGGGAGATAATCATAACCCTTGGAATCGCGATGGTCCTGGTAGTCCTCGTGGTGTTCGTCTTCCTGCAGGGGTGGCGGGCCACGCTCATCCCGGCCATAGCCGTCCCGGTCTCGCTCATCGGCACCTTCGCTTTTTTCCCCCTTTTGGGATTCTCGATAAACCCGATCGCGCTCATGGGCATGGTTGTCGCAATCGGGCTTGTCGTGGACGACGCAATAGTCGTGGTCGAAGCGGTGCAGCGCCACGTGGACGAGGGGATGCCGTCGAAAGAGGCTGCCG
>JBEKYB010000055.1:0-7752 GCA_049511435.1 Nitrospirota bacterium
CCCATTATCCCTGGCTGGAACACCAAGGGGTCGAATATCAGGTCGGAATATACTGGGAAGGGGACTTTCGGATGGTATCTGAATATTGTTACGCCGTCCAGTACCTCGGCCGCGGTTTTGCCCATTGTGTAAGTAAATATGTCTACGGGCTTTCCCTGTCGTCTGCAGTAGTCGGTCAAGTGCCTGTACGTGTTGCCGACGCCGTTTATCTCATCATAGGTGTCGGTGAAAATCGCCACACTCGGGTCTTTTTTAAATGGCACTATAGTCCCAGGTATTTAAAAAGTGAACCGCCCATGAACATCACAACAAGCCAGTAGCCGTTCCCGATTGCGGCGCTCGAAAGGAATACCAGCCAGTCGCATCCGCCGAGCCCGCCAAACTTCCTTCCATCCTGCCGGAGATAAACCGTCGTCACGAACGGGTCGAATTTAATGGATAGCAGGACCAGCGCCAGCGGGCCGCTCCTCTTTATCGCTTCCGAGAAGAACCTGCCTATCCTGGTCCTGCCTTTAAGGCCGCGTATCCTGGCCTTCAGGGCCTCTATGCCGAACCAGTCCCTGCCCGACCAATCGTACAAGTATATGAACGTGTAACAAAGGACTACAGAGATGGACGTCATGACGATGCCGCCCCTCAATATGCCAAGCTTCCAGATTGCAAACGGGTAGACGACATAGAAAAACACGTAGGAGGCACCGAGGTTATAGGCAACCCCGAGCCCTAATGAGGCGAAACTCCAGCCGCTGATGCGGGCATTACTATCCATGGCGGCCAAGAGAGTAGCAGTTTATTGTTACACGTGGATTACACAATGGAGAAAATTCGTTTAAAAAGAGCCCGATGCCCGCCGTGACCGCATTACCCGGTATTTTCACAAGCGCAACCTTCTGGGCTCTTGTTGTCGCCGACATTTAATGTCCCTTTAATAATGCTGTAATACGGCGCATATAAGATACGCTACGTGTATTTGGTCATAAGTATACCTTAAAATCGCGGGGGAAAGATGCAGCACGACATGGCGCCTATAGCAACTATCGTTACGTCCGGGGAGCACGTCAGCCCCGGAATGCGTGTGAAGCAGGTGGCGGAGAGGTTTTTCCAGGAGAAGCACCTGGACGCGTTGGCCTTGGTCGAGGAAGACATGCCTATGGGGCTAGTGACAAGGAACAAGCTCCTGTTCACCCTGTTCCGGAGGTTCGGGTTCGAGCTGTACGAGAGGAAGCCTATCCTCGACATTGCGGACAAAAACCCCCTGATAATCCGGCAGGGGGAACGAGTGGAGACGGCCATAGACAAGGCGCTTGCAAGGCCCTTCGATAACATATACGACGACATAGTCGTAATTGACGACGACGGCAGGTTCGTGGGGCTTTTGTCGGTTAAGAGGATGATAATTGAGCAGAGCAACGCGCTCGCGAACAGCATAGTGCAAAAGGAGCTGGCGACCGAGAAGGCGAAAGAGCTGGAGAAGATAAACAAGGTAAAATCGCAGTTCATAGCAAACGTGACGCACGAGCTCCGCGCGCCGGTAAACGCCATAATCGGCCTGGCCGAGATGATGAAGATATCCTGCGAGAAGGGATATATCGAGCAGGTGGGCGACCGGCTTTCGCTTCTGTTCTCAAGCGCCGTAAGCCTCAGGGCCATAATCACGAACATCCTCGACCTTTCCAAGGTGGAGGCCGGCAAAATGGAGGTCATCTGCGAGGACTTCGACCTGGCGCCACTCCTCGACGAGGTCGTTGAGACCACCCGGATACTCGTCGGCAAAAAACCCGTCAAGGTGGACGTATCCGTACAGGACACCCACCTGCCCATCAACACCGACCGGGTAAAGCTGCGGCAGATACTCATAAACCTTACCAGCAACGCCGCCAAGTTCACGGACAGCGGAATGATAACTCTCGGCGCAAAAAGGGCTGGAGACCGCATTGAGGTATATGTCAGCGACACGGGGATCGGCATAAGAGAGGAAGACCTGGAAAGGCTTTTCTTAGCATTCACGCAGGTCGAGGACGCGAGGACGAAGCGCTACGAAGGCACGGGGCTCGGCCTCACAATAACAAAACACCTCGCCGGACTTTTAGGCGGGGATATCTCGGTGCAGAGCAGCTTCAAAAAAGGCAGCCTTTTCATGGTCAGCCTGCCGGATAACAAACAGCAAGCGGAGGTTCGGTAATGGATTCACGCAAGAAAATATTGGTGGTTGACGACGACGAGAGACTACTGCTCACAACTAAGGACATTTTGGAAAACGAAGGCTACGAGGTACATACGCACGACCAGGCACTCGGGACGACCGGCATTTTAATGACGCTGCAGCCCGACCTGGTGCTCCTTGACATGAACATGCCTGCCCTTTCGGGAGAGTCGCTGGCCCGGATTCTGCTACTGAAGGTCAGCACGAGGGGCATCCCCATAGTATTTTATTCCTCGAATGACGAGGACAGCATAAGGGAGGCCGTGACCAAGCAAGGCGTCACCGGATACATTTGCAAGGGCGACCTGCAGGGTCTGCGGAAGAAGGTCGCCATGTATGTAGGCCAGGAGTAGGCAAGTAATGAAAATTTCGCTTAGCGAGTTAACCTTTAAGTGCTATATTAGAATCAACACTAAGAGGTAATTTGCCAAAAGAAATCAAGCGAGTTATATTATTTAATATTGGCAAATTTTGTCCTTGGGAGCACTTTAAAACTGGAGGTGTGAAGTGGCTGGATTGGATGATCTTTTTAAAGGTAATTTAGTGACTACTATAGCCCTGGGCGTGGGCGCCGTGGTGTTGGTTCCGGTGCTTGCAAAGGCTGCCAAACCACTTGCGAAGGCCGCGATAAAGGGCGGGATAATCGCCTTTGAGAAGGGCAAAGAGGCCTTCCATGAGGTCGGCGAAGTCGTCGAGGACCTTGTCGCCGAGGTCAAGGCCGAGCTTGAGCAGGAAGGACCCAAGGAAGTCCTCGAGTCTATTGCCGCGGAGGGTGGCGAAATTGCCTCCTAAAAAGGCTGCGGCGGTAGCGGTAGCTTTGCCGAAGGCACATGTAGGCCACACGTCGAAAGGCAGGATACGGTTCAAGGTCCCTTCGAAGAAGGGCGACGCGAGGTTTTTTGTCTCCGTCAAGGAGAAGCTCGAGAAGAGTGACAAGGTCGCGACAATAGAGGTGAACCCGGTGACGGGCAGCATCCTGGTCACGCACAATACCGACGACGACTCTATAATCAAGCTCGCGGAGGCGGGCAAGACCTTCAAGGTCGATATAATAAACAAACCAGGCAGGCCGAAACATCCGCCTGTCTCCCGCGACATGCTGCATGGCTTCAAGGGTCTGGACGAAAAGCTGAAATCCGCGACCGGCGGGGAGCTTGACCTGCCTTCCGTTGCATTCCTCACCTTGCTGGGGATTGGAATCTACCAGATAATCAAGGGCAATTTTGCCGCTCCAGCCTGGTATACGGCATTCTGGTATGCGCTTAATATATTCCTGAAGGCACAGCCTGACGGTCTGGAAAATGCTGTTGTATAGAACTCAAAAGATAACGCAAGGGAAATGTGGTTCAGCCTATTCACACCGCGGTCAAAGGAAGGGCACGGTACAAGGTAAAAGGGCTCTACCGCTCCGAACCTCTGAAAAGGTGCATCGAGAAGGGCCTATCCGAAAAGGATTGCATAACCGTCTTCTCCGTGAACACCCTGACGGGACATGTACTTGTCTTATTCTCTCCTGAGACGCCGATCGCTCTAATAACATCTCTTTTAAAATCCGTAGTATCTGAATATATCCGGCAGTTCCACAAAGAGGCTGTAGCCGCCAAGCCTCAACCTCTGCCCGTACGGCAAAAAAAGAAGCCCCTCAGGGCTAAACTAAAGGAGCTTACCGGTCACCGGGAAGGTCAGGAAGCTGTAGACTGGCATCTCCTTGACTTGGAAAATGTCCTTAAGATTACCGGCTCCTCGCGTAACTACGGGCTGACATCCGAGGCCGCAAGGGAAAAAATCCGGAAGTTCGGCCCCAACCTCCTGCCGGAGGCGGAAAGGCGTTCCGGCCTGGGAATATTTTTCGAGCAGTTCAAGTCCCTGCCCTTCGCCATGCTCGGGGCCGCGGCGGCCCTCTCTCTGGTTACCGGGGGAATAACGGACGCCATCCTCATAGCGGGCGTGGTCCTGTTGAATGCCGCAATCGGGTATATGACCGAAAGCCAGGCCGAAAAGACCTTAAACTCACTCAAGACCCTTGTGAGGCCCTCAGCGGCGGTCGTCAGGAACGGTCTGACTGTGGAACTGAAGGCAGAAGAAGTGGTGCCGGGCGACATAATTATCCTGAAACCCGGGAGCTATGTGACCGCGGACTCGCGTCTTATAGATGCGGATTTCCTTACGATAGACGAGTCCACACTCACTGGCGAGAGCATGCCCGTGGTAAAAAATCCGGCCACCCTCCCGAGAAGAGATATACCTCTTGCGGACAGGCTGAACATGGTTTACATGGGGACGCTTGTTACCGGAGGGCAGGGTTATGCGGTCGTTGTCGCGACCGGGGGGTTCACCGAAATAGGCAGGATTCAGGAGCTAATGGGGGAAGCCCAGTCGCCGGAGACCCCCATGGAGAGGCAGCTTCGCGTGCTGGGCGGGCAGCTTGTCGCCATCAGCGGGGTGGTGTGCGGCTTAGTATTCGTAATCGGCCTGATAAGAGGATATGGCTTCCTCCTGATGCTGAAGTCATCCATCTCGCTTGCCGTGGCCGCGATTCCCGAGGGGCTGACAACGATAGCCACAACGACGCTTGCGCTCGGGATAATGAGGATGCGGCGGCAGAACGTGCTTATCCGCCATCTTGAAGCCGTGGAGACCCTAGGCTGCGTCCAGACCATCTCGTTCGACAAGACCGGTACGATCACCATGAACAGAATGACCGTCGTGGAGATCTGCGCCGGCGGCAAAAAAATAAAAGTGGCGGACAGCATATTACTCTCCGCAGACGTAAGGGTGAACCCCTACGCGGCGGAAGAGCTGCTGATGCTCATGCACGTATCCGTCATCTGCAACGAGACTGAAATAGACGCCGAGGGAGGAAAATTCGAGCTCAGGGGCTCGCCCACGGAAAACGCCCTGATAAACCTCGCGGTCGGCGCGGGCGTGGATGTGACGCAGCTACGGGCGAGGCATCCGCTACTGAGCATAAGCCATCGCTCCGCAAACCGCAACTACATGAGTACCGTTCACGGCGCCCCCGGCGGCAGGCTGCTCGCGGTAAAGGGAAGTCCAGGGGAAGTCCTGGCGATGTGCGATTGGCATATGATGGGCGGGCAGAGGCTCCCCCTGACCGAGGACGACCGGCAGGAGATACTGACGGAGAACGAGCGGATGGCGGGCGACTCGATGAGGGTGCTTGGGACCGCATACAAACCCCGGCCCTCCGACAGTGATGAAGAAGGCAGTGACGGCCTGATCTGGCTGGGGCTGATCGGCATGACCGACCCGGTAAGGAAGGGGCTAGGGGAGCTGATGGCTAGCTTCCACAGGGCAGGCATAGAGACCATAATGATAACGGGAGACCAGAGCCCTACCGCTTTTGCCATCGGCAAGGAGTTGAATTTGAGCGAGGGCAAGCAGCTTGAAATCCTTGACTCGACCCATCTGGCCAATATGGATAAAGAGGTCTTGAGGGCGCTTGCGACCAGGGTGCACGTCTACTCGCGTGTCAGCCCCGCGCACAAGCTCCAGATAGTACAGGCCTTGCAGGAATCAGGGAAGATAGTCGCCATGACAGGCGACGGCATTAACGACGGGCCTGCGCTTAAGGCCGCGGATATCGGGATCGCGCTCGGCCACACGGGCACGGACGTCGCCCGCGAGGTGGCGGACATAATCCTGGAAGACGATAACCTGGAGACTATGATTGTGGCGGTGAGTCATGGAAGGACGATATACAACAATATACGCAAGTCGGTGCATTACCTTCTGCCGTCAAATTTTAGCGAGATAGTCGTCATGTTCGTCGCCATCGCGGCGGGGCTTGGCCAGCCCTTAAGCGCGATACAGCTCCTATGGATAAACCTTTTATCGGATACCTGGCCCGGGCTGGCTCTCGCGCTCGAGCCGCCCGAGCCGGACGTCCTGTCACGCCCGCCCAGGGACCCTCACGAGCCGATTATAAAGAGGTCCGATTTCGGGAGGATTGTTTTCGAGACCGCGGCGCTCTCCGGCGGGACGCTCGGCGCATATGGATACGGAATCGCAAGGTACGGCATTGGCCCGCGCGCGAACACGATGGCGTTCTCAAGCCTGATGACCGCTCAGCTTCTGCACGCCATAAGCTGCCGCTCGGAAACGAGGGTCCTCTTCAGCAAGAAAAAGATGCCGCCCAATAAGTATCTGAGCCTTGCCCTGGGCGCGTCGCTTTCCTTGCAGGCCCTGACCCTTGTGGTACCGGGGCTTAGGAGCTTCCTAGGTCTCACCCCCATCGGCCTTATCGACGGCGCGGTTATCGGTGCGGCCGCCACGCTGCCCCTGCTGATAAACGAGCTCACGAAGCCGAAGGCCCCCGAAGAAAAAAATACCAGCGATATTAATACAGCCGGGCAAGAAAACACGGTACCCAGCGAACTGGAGAAAACATATGAGACAGGACTTCATGTTTACGTCGGAGTCGGTGACGGAGGGGCATCCTGACAAGCTCTGCGATATCATCTCCGACGGCATAATAGACCATTTCCTGCAGCAGGACCCGTTCGCGAAGGTAGTGTCCGAATGCGCCGTCTCGACCTCGATCGTTTTTATCGCGGCGAGGTTCGCCTCCACGGCCGTGGTGGATTTCCCGGCAGTGGCGAGGCGGGTAATAGAACAGGTGGGGTATGACCAGCAGACCTTCAATGCCAAGACGTGCAGCATACTGACCAGCCTGCGGGAACTGCCGGAAGAAGACCGCACACCGGTTGACGAGAGCGAAATGTCCGAAAAGGAAATAGAGGCCATACCCGTTAAAAACCAGGTCACGGTCTTCGGATACGCGTGCAACCAGACCCCCGCTTTCATGCCGCTCCCGATATGGCTCGCTCACAAGCTGGCAAGGCGGCTGGCCATGGCGAGGGTTACTAATACGCTCCCTTATCTTTGCCCGGACGGAAAGACACAGGTAGGCGTCGAGTATAAGGACTACGCGCCCTACCGGATACACAGCATAACCGTCATCGCAAGTCAGGACCGGACCGGGATACCGTTACTGAAAGGCCTCAAAGACGATATTATCGAGGCCGTGATTAACGAGGTCTTTAAAGACGAGCCGGTCAAGCCGGATGAAAAAACGCGGATATTCGTGAACCCGGAAGGGCAATTCATAGTAGGCGGCCCCTCGGTTCATTCCGGGCTTTCGGGCAGGAAGAATGCGATAGACACCTACGGCGAATACTCCAAGCACAGCGGTGCGGCGTTAAGCGGCAAGGACCCGGGCAGGATAGACAGGGTCGGGGCGTACGCCGCGCGGTATGCGGCGAAGACTGTGGTCGCGGCTGGCCTGGCGGCGGAATGCGAGGTGCAGCTTAGTTATTCAATCGGCCTATCGAGGCCGGTAAGCGTGCAGGTCGAGACATTCGGCACGGGCAAGATAAGCGATTCGGAGATAGCGTCGAAGCTGGAGCGAAACTTCGACTTCAGGATTGCCGGGATAATAAAGCAGTTCAACCTTCGGCATCTCCCGACGATAGTAAAGGGCGGCTTTTACAGGAAGCTGGCCGCGTACGGCCACATGGGAAGGATGGACA
>JBEKYB010000056.1:0-7729 GCA_049511435.1 Nitrospirota bacterium
CGCCGGCGACCATGTCACGACTATAACGGTACTGGAGATGCTCAGGGAATGGACCCTCAAGAATGGGGATTTGACGGATAAAAGGCTACTCGACCTGGGCACGGGTACCGGCATCCTGGCAATCGCGGGCTATCTGTACGGGATCGGCAGCGTAACGGCGGCCGACATAGAGGAGTCCGCGGTCTTTGCGGCGGAAAAGAATTTTTCCCTTAACGGCATGGCGGGTAAGGCCGATATAATCCTGGGCGGCATTCGGGATGCCGGGCGCGGGTATGACGTAATAGCCGCGAACCTGTTCCTGGAACCGCTCCTGGACGCCCTTGCGGCAGCCGCCAAGGCCCTGAACCCGAAAGGGGCGATTATAATCTCCGGCCTCCTTTCCGGCCAGGAGCGCGATGTATTCAAGGCTGCGGAAGAATCGGGATTAAGACTTATAAAAAAGACGGAAAAGGCGGGATGGGTCAGCGCGGTCCTTGAGGGACGGTAGCAGCCGCCGCCTCGTCCGGTTTTGCCTCGTCCATCGTCTCGGGCTCTTCCTTCTCCGAAGCCGTTTGCGTCCCAACCCTTAGCCTGAGGCCGCTGTAGTTCCTGAATCCCGGCCTTGGCGGCGCCGGGAACTCCTCGTAAGGCACCTTGTTCTCCTTCACGTATTCCTTCATGAAATCGAGCCAGACGGGAAGCGCGGCGCGTGCGCCGGTCTCTTTGTTGCCTATAGGTTTATGGTCGTCGTAGCCGACCCAGACCCCGGTGACGATACTGGGCAGATACCCGATAAACCATGCGTCGTTATACCTTGAGGTCGTCCCGGTTTTCCCCGCGACCGGACGCCCGAGCGAGCTTGCCTGCCAGCCGGTGCCGAACCTGCATACGCCCGTCAGGAGGTCCGTCATGGAGGCGGCGGTGTCCGGGGAGAGGGCCTGCCTCGTGGCCGGGGCGCTATCTTCCAGCAGTCTCCCCTCGCGGTCGGTTATCTTCAGTATTCCAGACGGGGCGGTATAGATGCCCGCATTATCAAAAACGGCGTAGGCGGATGTCATTTCGATGAGCGTGGCGTCCGATGCCCCGAGGGCCAGCGGGAGGTAGGGCAGGAGGTTGGATGTGATGCCGAGCCTCCTCGCGTAGTCTATGGCCGTACCCACGCCGACATCTTCCAAAAGCCTAACGGCCACGACGTTTATAGACCTTGCGAGCGCCCTCCTGAGCGTTACCGCCCCCTCGAACTTCTGGTCGAAGTTTGTCGGTTTCCACAGCTCGCCCGGCCTCGAGCCGGGATATGAGACCGGCACGTCCATTACCACGTCGTCGGGCCGGTAGCCCTTGTCGAGCGCGGCGGCGTATATTATGGGCTTGAACGCGGAACCCGGCTGCCTGAGCGCCTGGATGCTCCTGTTGAACTCGCTCTTCAGGAAGTCCCTGCCGCCGACCATGGCCTTTATATAACCCGTTTGAGGCTCAATCGCCAGGAGCGCGCCCTGGATCTGCTGGTCTTTCCTGGGCTCCCTTTTATCCAGGTCCTTCAGCCCCTTCTGCACCGCGGCCTCCGCTATCTCCTGCATCCCCATGTTCAAGGTGGTATACACGTTGAGGCCGTCCTTATACACGGCCGTGGAGCCGAATTTCTCGTCCAGCTGCTCGCGGATATACTCCACGAAGTACGGCGCCCTGAACACCTCCTTGGTCACCGTGTGTTTTACGAAAGGCTCGCTGTCGGCGGCGGCCATCTCGGCCTTTGTGATGAAATCCTCGGCCAGCATCCGCCTCAGCACGTGGTTTCGTCTTGAGTACGCGAGCTTTAGGGAGTTGAAGGGGGAGTACCTTGTCGGCGCGGCCGGAAGCCCCGCAAGCATAGCGCCTTCCGCGAGGGTAAGCTGGCTTACGTCCTTGCCGAAATAGGTCCTCGCGGCCGCCTCTATCCCGTAAGCGCCGCTCCCAAGGTATACCTGGTTAAGGTACAGGGCCAGTATCTCGTCTTTCGAGTAACGGCGTTCTATCTCCAGCGCGAGCACCGCCTCCTTGAATTTGCGCGAAAAACTCTTCTCAGGCTCCAGGAACAGCATCTTTGCGAGCTGCTGGGTGATGCTGCTGCCGCCCTGCACCAGTCTGCCCGCCTCGATGTCCTTGTACATGGCCCTGAATATGCCTGTAATATCGATGCCGGAATGGCGGTAGAAGCGCGGGTCCTCGACGGCAAGGAACGCATTTATGACCTTCGGGGGCACCTGGGATATCTGCACGGGCGTGCGGTTCTCCATGTAGAATTCGCCCAATAGCTCGCCTTCCTCAGAAAAGACCCTTGTGGTGGCGGAGGGCTTGAACTCTTCGAGCGAGGTCACCTCGGGAAGGTCGGCGGTATGGGCAAGTATAAAGCCCCCGGCCGCTCCCGCCAGCACCGCGGCTGCCGCGAGTATGATTATTATGGTTTTTCGTCCCGGCATATGCATATATGGAATTATAATATCAAAGCCCTTCCAAGTAAAGTCATACCTATCGCGTTCTGATATAATATAAAAATAGAGTATTAAGAGGAGGTTCCGAGATGAAGATAAACTTGAAAAGGGCATACGACGCGCCCTCAAGGGGCGACGGCTTCAGGGTGCTCGTGGACAGGCTCTGGCCGCGCGGGATAAGCAAGGACAAGCTCAAAATCGACCTCTGGCTGAAGGAGATAGCCCCGAGCGAAGGCCTGAGGAAGTGGTTCTCGCACGACCCCGAACGGTGGGAAGAGTTTAAAAGCCATTATTTTGAAGAGCTTGAAGGCAAGGGCGAATATTTAAGCCGGTTGCTGGGCGGCGCTAAGCGCGACACGGTAACGCTTGTTTACTCCTCAAAGGAAAAAGAGCACAATAACGCCATCGCGCTCAGGGAATACCTTGAGAAGGAGGTAATCCACAGGAAGGCGGCCTGAGAAGCATGGAGCTTCTCGAAGCCGCCGCAAAATACATGGTTTTATAGTACCGTCCTTCTTCGCCCGAAGATGAGCGACAGGAGGAACAGGACTATGAAGACCACGAACAGTATCTTGGCAATCCATGCGGCCGTCCCGGCTATGCCTGCAAAACCGAAGATTGCCGCTACTATCGCAACTACGAAGAATACTACAGCCCAGTAAAGCATATGCTCACCTCCACTAACCGCCAACTGCACCCTTAACCACCCTTAGTTATATTATAATCCAAAAGCTTATTTTCCGCAAAAAGGCGAATGAGTCTTAATTATTTATAAAATAAGAATAAATTAGAGTTTTTTAATAAATTTCCGATATCTTTTAGTGATATACTATTAACAGTGGTTTAAGGAGGTGAGTCTCATGAAATTCAAAGTCAAGAGCATACACGACAGGCCGGAGAAGTCCGATGGTTTCAGAGTCTATGTGGAGAGACGTTGGCCGGAAGGTCTGAAGAAGGAAGACGCCGACGTTAGCCTGTGGCTTAAAGAGGCCTCGCCGAGCGAAGGCTCGTATTCCTGGTTCTCCGGGAAGGCGGAAAGGTGGGGCGAGTTCGAGTGCGGGTATTTCGGGGAGCTTGACGGCAAGGTCAAGCACCTGTACAGGGTATTGGAAGAGTCCCAAAGTGGGCCGGTTACGCTCCTTTACGGCTCCGGCGGCAGCGAGTTCAATATTGCCGTGGCCCTGAGGGATTACCTGGAGTTGAAAGGGCCGCAGCTCGTGGAGCAGGTCGCGTAAACAAACAAAAGAAGGGTAAGGTAAATACACAAAAGAAGGGTAAGATAGTTAAGAAGGGGGTGTTTATTTTGCGAGCCATCATGATGTTCGGTAAACGACCGCCCAAAAAACGGGCAGTTGGTCACCTCACCATGATAACTCGAAATTAAATACCCCCTTCTTATTAATTACCTCCGGAGTTCCGGGCGTCGCAGCAGTGGCGCTTGGGGGAGCTGGGGCGCTCTGCCCTTCTTTCATCTTCGGCGCCTTCGACGCCGTAAGGGGAGATAACCCCTGAGCCGGGCGAATGCCTTGTAAAATAGCCATGCGAGCGAGCGGATTACCGGCAGCATAATGAGCCGCGCCAGGGTCCTGCGCACCCGGCTTGGCGGCAGGGCGAGCCATATCAACGGGAACGCGTCCACCCCGGAGTAGAACCTGCCTTCCGCGTCCATTACGTGCAGCTTCCGCATGAACTCACCGTGCGGCTTTCCGTATTCTTCCGGCCGGAAATCCGGGCTTGAGATATCAATAAACGCCATATTCCCGCGCCTGTCCCGCCTCCTGTAGCGTTCCATTTCTGTGGAGCATAAGATGCACGAGCCGTCGTAAAAAACCTTGAGCGGATATTTCATTTCCGTCCCCATAATTTAATTATACTATGTAACGCCAGACCCTTTCCGTTGACTTGCCCGCCACCCTGTAGTACAATCTAACCATGCGTAATTTCAAGCTTGTATCGGATTTTCAGCCCAAGGGCGACCAGCCGCAGGCGATCGCCGAGCTGACCGAGGGAGTGCTCAAAGGCGACAAGCACCAGGTGCTCCTCGGGGTAACAGGCTCCGGCAAGACGTTTACGGTCGCAAACGTCATAGCGAACGTGAACAAGCCGACGCTGATTATCTCCCACAACAAGACGCTTGCCGCCCAGCTATACGGCGAATTCAAGACTTTCTTCCCGGAAAACGCCGTGGAGTATTTCGTCAGCTATTACGATTACTACCAGCCCGAGGCGTATCTCCCCACTACGGACACCTACATCGAGAAAGACTCGTCCATAAACGACGAGATAGACCGGATGCGCCACTCGGCGACGTACGCCCTCTTTGAGCGAAGCGACGTCATAATCGTCGCGTCGGTTTCCTGCATATACGGCCTGGGCTCGCCGGAGGCATACCACGGGATGCTCCTGTACCTCCAGGAGGGCGACAAAATGGAACGGGACGAGATCCTGGGCAAACTGGTCGAGATACAGTACGAGAGGAACGATATAGACTTCCACCGGGGCACGTTCCGCGCGCACGGCGACATAATAGAGATATTCCCCTCCTACTCCGAGGACAGGGCCATCCGCATATCCCTTTTCGGGGACGAGGTCGAGACCATCGAGGAGATAGACCCCCTGAAGGGCGAGGTGACCGGCAGGCTGACGAAGGCGGCGGTATACCCCAGCAGCCATTACGTCACGCCGGAGGGCCAGCTCAAGAGGGCCGTCCGCGATATCTCCGTGGAGCTCGAGGAGCGGGTCCGAAGCTTTGAGCTTAATAACCGGCTCCTGGAGGCGCAGAGGATAGAGCAGCGGACAAACTTCGACCTGGAGATGATAAAGGAGGTCGGATACTGCCAGGGCATAGAGAACTACTCCCGCCACCTGACAGGCCGGAAGCCCGGGGACCCGCCGCCCACGCTCATGGACTATTTCCCAAGGGACAGCCTGATTATCGTGGACGAGTCCCACGTGACCATGCCGCAGATATCCGGGATGTACAACGGAGACCGTTCCAGGAAGCTTACGCTGGTGGAGTACGGCTTCCGGCTGCCCTCCGCGCTTGACAACCGGCCGCTTAACTTCCAGGAGTTCGAGGCTAACGTCCCGCAGGCGATTTACGTCTCGGCGACGCCGGGGCCTTACGAGCTTGGAAAGACCGGCGGCGCGGTGGTCGAGCAGCTCATCCGCCCGACCGGGCTGATGGACCCGAGTATAACGGTCAGGCCCGTGCGCGGGCAGGTGGACGACCTGATGGACGAGATAAAGATACGCGCCGGGAAGGGCGAGAGGGTGCTTGTCACCACACTGACCAAGCGGATGGCCGAGGACCTGACCGCGTATTACGAGGAGGCGGGCCTTCGCGTGCGCTATCTGCACTCGGACATCCAGACGCTTGAACGCGTGGAAATAATCCGGGACCTGCGCCTCGGCAAATACGACGCCCTTATAGGCATAAACCTGCTCAGGGAGGGCCTCGACATACCGGAGGTCTCCCTGGTGGCCATACTCGACGCGGACAAGGAGGGCTTCCTCCGCTCCGAGCGCTCGCTGATCCAGACGGCCGGGCGGGCCGCCAGGAACGTGAACGGCGAGGTCATATTCTACGGCGACGTCATGACCGGCTCGATGCGGAAGACGATAGAGGAGACGGAGCGTCGCCGCGAGACGCAGGAGGAATATAACCGGGTCAATAACATTACCCCCGAGTCGATAAGGAAGAATATCGGAGACGTCCTGCACTCGGTATACGAGCAGGACTACTTCACGGTGCCCGTCGGCTCAGAGGCCGGGGGCCTGGACATACCGCTCGAAGAGCTGCCGAATGTTATAGCGGGGCTTGAGAAAGATATGCGTAACGCCTCGGAAAAGTTGGAGTTTGAAAAGGCTGCGGAGATAAGGGACCGGATTAAAGAGCTGAAAGAAATGGAGATTTCCATCGGGATAAGGATATGAAGCACTTGCATTTTCGTGTAAAAATGAGATAATAGCAGGTCGAACCAGTCGACCGGATTCTTCAAAGGAGATATCTGCATTGGCCAAGCTGGGCGTGAATATAGACCATATAGCGACGGTGCGCCAGGCGCGCAAGGGGGTCGAGCCGGACCCGGTGCACGCCGCCGTGCTGGCGGAGCTTGCCGGTGCGGACGGCATAACCGTGCACCTGAGGGAAGACAGGCGGCATATCCAGGACAGGGACCTCCGCGTGCTCCGGGAGACGGTCAAGACGCCTCTGAACCTCGAGATGGCCGCATCCGGGGAGATAATCTCGATTGCGCTCGACATAAGGCCGGAGATGGCCACGCTCGTCCCTGAAAAGCGCGAGGAGCTGACCACCGAAGGCGGCCTTGACGTCCGGATGAACCGGGACAAGGTCGCCGAAGCCGTGAGGATGCTCAAGGACGGCGGGATATTCCTGAGCCTCTTCATAGACCCTGATTTGGACCAGGTAAAGGAGTCCAAGAAGGTTGGGGCCGACGCCGTCGAGATACATACCGGCTCTTACGCCGGGGCCATAACCTACGAGGACTCCCACCGGGAGTTCGAAAAGATATACGAGGCGTGCAAGCTGGCCCATAAGCTCGGCCTGACGGTCAACGCCGGACACGGCCTGAACTACCAGAACGTCCGCCAGATAGCCAGGATAAAGGAGATATACGAGCTGAACATCGGCCACAGCATAATATCGCGGGCCGTGCTCGTAGGAATAGAACGGGCTGTCCGCGAGATGAAGGCGCTTATAAGCTGAAATGGTAATAGGCATCGGCATAGACCTGGTAAATATAGAGCGGATAGAGAAGGCCGTCCTCAGGTGGTCGGACGCCTTCAGGGACAGGGTATTCACCAAGGGCGAGCTTGGTTATTGCGACAGGCAGAAGCACCCCGCGGCCCATCTCGCCGCGAGGTTCGGCGTGAAGGAGGCCGCCCTAAAGGCCTTCGGCACCGGGCTTTCCGGCGGGGCGACCTGGAAGGACATCGAAGTGGTCAGGGGCGAAAGCGGACAGCCCGGTATAGTGTTCTCCGGGAGGCTGGGCAGGCTCGCACAGGAAAAGGGCGTTACCGGCGCGCTTGTGAGCATGAGCCACGACAGCGGCTTTGCGGTCGCCCAGGTGGTACTTACGGGGGAGGGATGAGACTCGCTACAGCGGCCCAGATGCGCGAGCTTGACAGGCGCGCAATAGAAGAATTCGGCATCCCCGGCGTAGTCCTGATGGAAAACGCGGGCAGGGGCGTGGCGGGTGAGATTGCCCACGCATACGGGCCGGTCGCGGGCAAGAAGTTCGCGGTGTTCTGCGGCAAGG
>JBEKYB010000057.1:0-7719 GCA_049511435.1 Nitrospirota bacterium
GTTTATCTCGGACGGGATTATCCTGTGCCCCCGGCCGTGCCTCGGCAGGAAGGCAAGCCTCCTGCCCTCGAGCGTTCCCAGGATAAACTCATCCGAAGGGTCTCCGAAAGGCGTCTCGACCTTCACCGTGCGGATGTCGCTCAGGCCTTCCATCTCGTAGAGGCCGCTGCCTCCGATAATCCCTATTTCCGCTTCCCGCATTGACACCTCATTATAAAAACTTATAAAACTATGAGATTATAGGATAAGACGCGGCGAATGTAAATAAAATTTAAAGGTTTTAATACCTTGAACCGAAATAATCTTCCAGGATGTCCGAATGGTCGAATGCCAAGGGGCCGGGAAGGGTATCCCGCGTGAATATGCCGGCCTCGGCCGCATCGTCTCCCGCAACGGGCGTACCCGTTGCCTTCGCCAGGAATACGGTAGATATATTATGGAACCTCGGGTCCCGCCCCGGGTCGGAATAGGTATGGAACTGCCTTATAAGCTCCACGCGAAGCCCTGTCTCCTCACCAGCCTCCCTAACGGCCGCGGCCTCCGCCGACTCGCCATAATCAATAAACCCGCCGGGGATTGCCCATCCATCCGGCGGGTTCTTTCTCTTTATCAGGACGATCCCGCCGGGCAGCTCGATTATAATATCCACCGCCGAGAAAGGGGTTTTCAATTCGCCCATCAGCCCTCCACCCAGGGTTCCTCGGGGCCTGCCGGGGGGACGGCCGTAGTTTCGGGAGACGGCTCCTTCTGCTCCTGCTCGGCATGCGGCGAATGGCCGATGAGCTCGACCGGGCGCTCCGGGACTATCGTATTTATCGCGTGCTTGTATATGAGATGCTGGCCGTCATGCTTTACGAGTATGACGAAGTTGTCGAAGCCCTTGACCAGCCCTTCTATCTTCCCGCCGCCGGCGATGTTTATGACTACCGGGATTTTCTCCTTGCGCACGTGGTTTAAAAACGCGTCCTGCAGGTTAATCTGCGACCTCGACATAGATGCTCCTTATGGTAGCTATTGTTAAAAACGGCATTTTATAGAAATTACCTCAGATTGCCGGAAATTTCAAGGTTTTTCTTAAGTTCCCGGAGTATCACCGCGCTGCTTCCGTGTTCCGGCAGGCCGAGCCAGCGCACCCGGCTGTCCGCGTTAAACCACGTGAACTGCCGTTTCGCGTACCGCTTCGTGTCCCGCTTTATGAGCCGGACGGCGTCCTCAAGCGAAGTCTCGCCGTCCAGGTGCGCCATAAGCTGCTTGTAGCCGATGGCCTGCATGGACACCATCTCCCGCCTGCATCCGATTGACCTTAATGCCTTGACCTCGTCCAGAAGCCCCGCCGCCATCATCAGATCCACCCGCGCCTCAATCCTACGGTAAAGCTCCGGCCTCGGGAGCATAAGCCCCACGATTCTTGAATCCCTTTCTCCAGCGATGGAATTACGCCCCGCCCCCCACTGCGCCTGCTTTTGGCTGATCCGCTCCCCTGAGTTACGGCAGACCTCAAGCGCTCGGATGGTCCTCCGGATGTCGGAGGGGTGGATTTTCGCGGCCGCGGCAGGGTCGGTTTCTTCGAGCGACTTACGCAGGCTCCCCGGCTCGGCCCGTTCCATCTCCATGAGTTCCTCGCGGAGCGCCCAGTCCGCCGACGGCCCCTCGAATATGCCGTCCATGAGCGCCCGGACGTAAAGCCCGGTACCTCCTACGACCAGGGGGATTTTCCACCTGCTCCTTATATCTTCGATTGCCGCTTCAGCCAGCTTCAGGTAGCGCCCGGCGGAGAACTCCTCGGTGGGGTCCGCCACGTCTATCATGTGGTGCTTAACTCTGGCGCGCTCCCCGGGCGAAGGTTTCGCCGTGCCGATGTCCATGCCCCGGTAGACCTGCATCGAGTCCGCGCTGACTATCTCAGCGCCGATATCTTCCGCGAGGGCGAGGGCAATTTCGGTCTTTCCGACCGCCGTCGGGCCAACGATGATAAATATCATTTCCTCTTGAACATCTTTTCCAGCTCGTTCAAGCTATATTTGATAACCGTCGGCCGGCCGTGGGCGCAGGTGTACGGCATCTCGCACTCGAATAGCTGCTGGACGAGCCTCGCCATCGCCTCCGGGTGGAGCTTCTGGCCAGCCTTGACCGCGGCCTTGCAGGCGATTAGCTGGTACATCTTCTCCCTGAGGTCCTCGACCTTTCCCTTCACGTCGCCTATCTCAAGGTCGCTCACCAGGCCCAGCACGACCTCCCTGATGTCGGTCTTATCGAGGAACAAGGGCTTGGAGCGGATAAGGAAACTCCCGCCGCCGAAATGCTCTACCTCTATACCGACCTGGGCAAGCTCCGGGCCGAGCCTCTCCATGACCGCCGCCTCCTTGGCGGAGAGTTCGAGCTTCTCCGGGACTAAAAGCCCCTGAGAGGCAGTCCCGCGCTTCCCGTGGCGCGCCTTGACCTTCTCGTAATGTATGCGCTCGTGCGCGGCATGCTGGTCTATCACCATGTAGCCTTCGGCGGACGGGACAATGATATAGGTATCGGCGACCTGCATGAGCATCGGCTGGCGCCATTCCCGCTCCGCATTACGGACATCGGCCCGCTCGCCCTGCGGCAGCCTCATCCGCTCCTGCACCGGCGAGGAACCTCCGGGGATGAAGAACCTGTCACGCTCCACGGGTTCCGTAATGCCCGCGGCGGAGACGAAAGACTCCACGGCCTCCCGCACCCTGTTATCCCAGGGTGTCATCACCTCACCTGCACCAATCGTCCCCCGAGCCTCGGCGTCCTTGAACGCGCCGGTGACCGCATCGCGGATTATCCCGTGGACGGCGCCGTTGTCCAGAAAACGCACCTCCTTCTTTGACGGGTGCACGTTAACGTCCACCAGCGCCGGGTCGATGTCGATATACAGGATGATTGCCGGATGCCGCTCCTTCATGAGCAGCGACTGGCACGCCTCGTAAACCGCGCGGCTTATGACGGGGCTTTTGACCGGCCTCCCGTTCACGAACGTCTCCTGCCGCGACCTGTCGGAGAAGGAGACCCCTGGTGCCGAAATGAAACCGTGTACGCTGCAGCCGCCGCTCTTTTGGCCTATGCCGATAAGGCCTTGCGCGAAGTCCCGCCCGTAGACCTGCGAGACGCGGTCAATGAGGCTCCGGACCGGCGGGCAGTCGAGGAGCATCTTGCCCTCGTGCGTCAGGCGGAAATGAATATCGGGGTTCACTAGCGCCATCTTCTCGATGGCCGCGGCGATATGCCCAATCTCCGTCTCCTTGCTCTTCAGGAACTTCAGCCTTGCGGGGGTATTGAAGAAAAGGTCCATTATCTCTATCGTCGTACCCGCCGGGGCTCCGGTTTCCTTCACGGCGATGATTTTCCCGCCCTCGATGGATATCAGCGTGCCGGGCGCGCCGCCGCCGGACGCGGTGGTGAGGCGCACCCGTGATACGGAGGCTATGCTGGGGAGCGCCTCGCCGCGGAAACCCAGTGTGGTTATCGAGGAGAGGTCAGAGTCGGCGGATATCTTGCTGGTGGCGTGGCGCTCGAAGGCCAGGATGGCGTCGTCGTGCGGCATTCCGCACCCATCGTCCGAAACCCTGATGAGCTTGCCGCCGCCGGAGAGTATCTCGATGAATATCCGGCTCGCCCCCGCATCCAGCGAGTTCTCGGCCAGCTCCTTCACTACCGACGCGGGCCGCTCGACCACCTCGCCTGCGGCGATTTTATTGGCCAGGTTTTCAGGGAGTATTCGGATTGACACTGACTTACCTCGTTTGAACTGCACTTTCGGGGCGGGACGAGATATAATTTTTAAAGCATAAAGAGAAGTGGCCATTTGCACGATTTTTGTGCGATGGCCGTTTACGGAACATTTTATGATTTAAAAATTATATCATCGTCCCGCCTTATAATATTTACTCTATCGTACTCTATCCAGTATGCCCGAAGCCGCCGCCGCCCCTTTTGGTATCGGACAGCTCGTCCGACTCCGTAAGCTCCGCCCGGACGACGCTGTTCACAACGAGCTGCGCAACCCTGTCCCCGCGTTTCACGGTGAACGGCGCGGCGCCGAAATTGACCAGGATGACGCATAGCTCGCCCCTGTAGTCTGCGTCGATGGTGCCGGGCGTATTCATCAGGCTGATACCGTGCTTGAGGGCCAGACCGCTTCGGGGCCGCACCTGCACCTCGTACCCTTCAGGTATCTGAAGCTTCAGGCCAGTCGGGACGAGCGACCAGCGCCCCGGGTCGATGATTACGTCGCCTTCGACCGCGGCCACGACGTCCAGGCCCGCGGCATGCTCCGTCTGATACGCGGGCAACGGGAGGTCGTCGTTGCCGGACAGCCTCATTACTTTTATATTGATTTTTTCAGGCATGGCTTCAAAGCGAGGATATTTCTTTTTGAAGGTCTTCCTTCTCTATGGGGCCAAGGGCGGTGAGTGCCAGGTTGCCGTCGTCGAAAAGGTGGTTTACCAGCCTTTTCATCTGCCCAAGGTCCACCTTTTCTATGTCCGCAATCAGCTCGTCGAGCGTAAAGTGCCGGCCCAGGTACATCTCCTGCTTGGCGAGCTGGCTCATCCTGTTGTACGTATTCTCCATGGCCAGGACCATGTTGCCCTTCAGCTGCTCCTTCACCTTACCCAGCTCGTCGGCCGATATGCCGGATTTCTTGATCTTGAGGATTTCCTTCACGATGAGCCTTACTACCTGCGCGGCCTTACCGGGACTGACCCCGGCGTATATCACGAAAAGGCCCGTGTCCCGAAGCGAGGTCAGGTAGGAATATACCGAGTATGCGAGTCCCCTCTTCTCCCTTATCTCCTGGAACAGCCTCGAACTCATGCTGCTTCCGATAAGGGTATTGAGGGCGTACATGCCGAAACGGTCTTCGTGGGTGTAAGGCAGCCCCTTCGTCCCAATACAGATATGCGCCTGTTCGAGTTTCCTGTTCCTGACGTTTACCGCGCTCTTGAAATCATCGGAGGGCCTTTCCTTTTTTACCCCGCGCTTTTTCCGGCCGCCGAAACTCTTGTTTAGCGTCTCCATCAGGGAGTCGAAATGGAACTTGCCAGCGACGGATATGACGGTCCCCGAGGGCAGGTAGTTTCTGTCCATGTAGCCTGTAAGGTCCTTCCGGCCGAGGGACTTTATGCTCTTCTTCGTACCGAGCACGGGCTGGCCCAGGGGGTTCCCTTTCCAGACAGACTCGTAAAGCATCTCGTGCACGAGGTCGTCCGGGGTATCCTCGACCATCTTTATCTCCTCGATAATGACCTTGCGTTCCCGGTCTATCTCCTTCGGGTCGAACACCGAGTTATTGAATATGTCCGAAAGGAGGTCGAACGCCCTGGGGAGATGCTCGTCCAGAACCTTGACGTAATAGGTCGTACCTTCCTTGCTCGTAAAAGCATTGAGCTCACCGCCCATCGAGTCCATCTCGATGGCGATGTCCTTTGCGCTGCGTTTGTCCGTGCCCTTGAAGAGCATGTGCTCGATGAAGTGGGATATCCCGCTCTCCGGCTTTTCCTCGTCCCTGGAGCCGACGTTAAGCCAGATGCCGAGCGAGACGGAGCGGACGTGCGGTATGCTCTCCGTGACTACTCTTATGCCATTGTCAAGAAGTTCTTTTTTATACATAGTAATTATAATAACATAAAAAAAGGAAACAGGCCTTCAAAACCCGTTTCCTTTATGCCTAAGTCGATAAATTATCAGGCTTCTCCGGTCTTGGCTTTCAGGTCGCGGGCGGCCTCTTTGGCCGAGAGGCGTATCTTCCCCTGGCGGTCTACTTCTAAAACCTTGACCATAATTTCGTCGCCTTCCTTCAGCTCGTCGGCGACGTTCGTCACCCTGTGCTCCGCTATCTGGGAGATATGCACCAGGCCGTCTGTGCCGGGGAGTATCTCGACGAAGGCGCCGAAGTCCATTATCTTACGGACCTTGCCCTTGTATATCTTGCCTATCTCGGGGTCCTGGACTATACCCTGGATGATGTCTATGGCCCTCTGGGCCGCGGCCTCGTCCGAGGATGCTATATGTATGGAGCCAGAGTCCTCGATATCAATCTTGCAGCCCGTCTCCTCCACAATCCCGCGGATGACCTTGCCGCCCGAGCCTATGACTTCCCTTATCTTGTCCGGCTTGATGTGTATGGTGAATATCCGGGGCGCGTGCGGCGAGAGGTTGGCCCTCGGCTCCGGCAACGCCTTCAGCATCTCGCCCAGTATGAAAAGCCTTCCTTCCTTGGCCTGGTCGAGCGCCTCTTTCATAAGCGCCTTGTCCACCCCGGCTATCTTGATGTCCATTTGGAGCGCGCAGACGCCGTCCTTCGTGCCGGTGACCTTGAAATCCATGTCGCCCAGGTGGTCTTCGAGTCCCAGGATATCCGAAAGCACTACCGACTTACCGTCCTCCTTTATGAGGCCCATTGCAATGCCGGCAACGGGCGCCTTTATGGGCACGCCAGCGTCCATGAGGGAGAGTGTGGCGCCGCAGACGGAGGCCATGGACGACGAGCCGTTAGACTCGGTGATGTCGGAGACGATCCTTATGGTGTACGGGAACTTCTCGGCGTCCGGTATCACGACCCGGAGCGATTTCTCCGCCAGCGCCCCGTGCCCTATCTCTCTTCTGCCCGGACCCCTCAAGAACTTGGCCTCGCCCACCGAATACGGCGGGAAGTTGTAGTGCAGCATGAATGTCTTGTTGGATATGCCCTCCAGGGCGTCTATCATCTGCGCGTCGTCGGAGGTGCCTAGCGTCGTGGTCACAAGGGCCTGGGTCTCGCCCCTGGTGAACAGCGCCGAACCGTGCGTCCTCGGGAGTATGCTCGTGTCGCAGGTTATCTGCCTTATATCCCTGACGCCCCTGCCGTCCGCCCTGACGCCTTTTTCTATTATCATCTTCCTGACCATGTCCTTCTCGAGGTCATGGAATATTATGCTGATGTCCCTGGCCCTTGTCAGGTCTTCCGCGGAAAGCTCAAGGATTATTTCCTCTTTAAGCTTGTCGAGCGACTTCTGACGCTCAGTCTTGTTCTTTATCTGGATGAATTCGCTTATGCCTGAAAGCGCCTTCGCCTTGACTTCCGCGGCAAGCGCGGGGTCGAGCTCGATTTCCTTGACGGCCCTCTTCGGAAGACCCGCGGCCGCCATAAGCTCCCTCTGGAGGGCGCAGACCTTCTTTATCTCTTCGTGCGCCAGTTCCAGCGCGTCGAGCATAACTTCCTCGCTCGCCTCTTTCGCCCAGGACTCGACCATCATTATAGCCTCTTCGGTACCGGCGACAGTGAGGTCCAGCGTGGTGTTTTCCATCTCCTTGCGATTGGGGTTGACTACGAACTGGCCGTCGATCCTGCCTATCCTTACCGCGCTGACCGGTCCGTTGAACGGTATGTCGGATATGGTGAGCGCCGCAGACGACGCTATGACCGAGAGGATGTCCGAGACGTTTTCATCCCCGAACGACAGGACGTTTGCGATAATCTGAGTCTCGCACAGGAAACCCTTCGGAAAAAGCGGCCTCAGCGGCCTGTCTATAAGCCTGGACGTGAGGGTCTCTTTTTCGGTCAGCCGCCCCTCTCTTTTAAAGAACCCGCCGGGTATCTTGCCCGCGGCGTATGTCTTCTCCAGGTAATCGCATGTCAGAGGGAAGAAATCCTGCCCCTCGCGCTCCACCTTGGAGGCCACCGCGGTCGCAAGGACGACGGTGTCGCCGTATTTTATGACG
>JBEKYB010000058.1:0-7698 GCA_049511435.1 Nitrospirota bacterium
CCTGCGCTTCGCCTTCCCGCTCTTCCCGCAGGCCGCCGAGGCGTTCCTCCCGGTGCTTTTCACCGTGGGCATGATCGGCATATTCTATGCCTCCTGGGTCGCGCTTGCTCAGTCGGATATGAAGCGGCTCATCGCTTACTCGAGCGTCTCTCACCTGGGGTATGTAGTCGTCGGGATAGCGGCATGGAACCAGGTATCCCTTTCCGGCTCGGTGCTTCAGATGATCAACCACGGGATATCCACGGGGGCCCTTTTCATAATGGTCGGCATGCTGGATGAACGGATGCATACTCGGGAAATATCCGCGTTCGGCGGCCTTTGGGGCAAAATACCGGCGTTTTCGGCTTTTTTCCTTATCTTCATACTGTCGTCGCTCGGGCTCCCGGGCCTGAACAACTTCACTGGAGAATTCCTTATATTAGTCGGCCTGTTCCGGGACTACCCGGTCTTGACGGGCCTGGGTTTCCTGGGCCTGGTCTTCACGCTCATATACCTGCTGTGGCTGGCCCAGAAGACGCTCTTCGGCCCGGCGATGCCGATGGGCGGTCAGTCCGGGATCCGGGACCTATCCGTGCGCGAGCTTTTGGTAGTAATACCGCTTGCCGGGCTAGTAATACTGATAGGGGTCTATCCGTCGCTGCTCCTGAGGCAGATAGACCAGCCCGTAAAGGAGCTTATGGGTATTTCGATATCTTCGGCACCGGGAGGACATTGACATGGGACCGCAGGAATTCCACGCGCTTCTTCCGCTCCTAATCCTGTCCGTAGGTTCGGTCATTCTTCTGCTCCTGGGGGCGTATTCCGGTCTCAGCCCGAAGGTTTTCAATATCATTGGGGCCGCCGTCTCGCTCGCGGCGGGTATTGTCTCCGTCTTTTATCATCCGGCGGGCGTAGTCATTGGCGGTCTGCTTCAAATGGACGGCATCGGCAGGATATTTGTCGCGGCCGTGTCCTTTGCCGCTTCCGTAACCCTGCTACTTTCGATAGGTTACGCAGGACGTCGCCCGCTTGGGAGCGAGGAATACCCCTCGCTCGTGCTCTTTGCCGCCTTCGGCATGGCCTTCCTTGCCGCGTCCGTAAGCCTGTTGGGGGTATTCATAGGGCTTGAGAGCATGTCGCTTGCGCTCTATATCCTCCTTGCCTCCAACAAGTCGGACCCGCTCTCGGGCGAAGCGGGCCTCAAATATCTTATAATCGGGGCGATATCAACCGCCTTCTTCGCCTACGGCCTTGCCCTCATTTACGTGGATACCGGGACGCTCTCCATCGCCGAAGCGATGAAGACGGTTACGGTCTCCGGCCGTGTGGACGCGATCGGTCTCGCTGGATGGGCGATGCTAATCGTCGGGTTCGGCTTCAAGGCGTCGCTATTCCCGTTCCATTTCTGGGCTCCGGACGTGTACGAAGGCGGGCCTGCTCCGGTCGTGGCATTCCTTTCGACCGGGTCAAAGGCGACCGTATTCGCCGCGTTTTTGAGGTTTGCAACCGCCTCCCACGCGGGCTGGGGCTCTCTTGTCCCGGTACTGTGGGTAATCGCAGCCCTGACTATGGGTTTCGGGAATATCGCCGCCCTTACGCAAAACAACATAAAGCGGCTCCTGGCGTATTCGTCTATCGCGCAGATGGGTTACGTGCTGCTTGCGCTGATAGCCGCCCCTAAAACCGGGCCGACCGCCGCAATATTCTATTTGCTTGTCTACATCGCGATGGATATCGGAGCATTCGGCGTAGTCGCCGCCTTCTCCGGCAAGGACAAGGACCTGGGAGACATCGAGGACATCAAGGGGTTCGGCTTTATCTACCCGTTCAGGAGCGCGGCACTGTCGGTCTGCCTGATATCGCTGGCGGGTCTGCCTCCCACGGCCGGGTTCATCGGGAAGTTCGGCATATTCTATGCGGCCCTCAAGGCCGGGTATGTATACCTGGCGATAATCGGCATACTCACGGCGATAATTTCAATATATTACTATCTGAGGGTGGTCGTTTACCTGTATATGCGGAAGGAGGATATCCCGGCGGGGGCGAAGGAAATGCCTGCAGTAGACACCGCTTCCCGTATCGCCCTGGCCGCCGCCTGCGGAGCGGTAATTATTCTGGGTGTTGCTCCCGGCGGCATCCTGGACGTTATAACGGCCCTCCTCGCGAGGTCTTTCTGATACGCTATTTAAAGGTCTTGATGACGTAATTGGCTATAGCCTTGGCTTCCTTTGCGGGGATGGTCTTCTCGTCGAACTTAGTCATACCCGGGCCGGGGTTCCTCATAAGCTTCACAATATCCGCGGCGCTCTTGACGCCATTCGCCTCCCTGTCCTTCTTTGATAATGTTTTCTTGGGGTTCACTATATTGCCCCCGTCCTTGTGGCAGGACGCGCAGTTGGCATCGAAAAGCTGCTTCCCGGTGGTCTTCCCTTCTGCTGATGCCGTGCCGGAAAATAGAACCGCCAACCCCAGTACCGAAACCGCCAGCAATCTTTTCATGTCCCATCCTCCCTTGTGAATAAGTCTTATCCAGTTTATCGCCGGGCGCCGTTCTGTCAATAACGGCGCGGTATAAACAAAAAGCCCGTTTCCTACCGGAAACGGGCCGCGCACGTTACATAATATGCGTTAGCTAAAGATTGCTTAATACGTAATCTGCCGTGCCTTCGCCCGATCATAATACGGGCTTTCGCGTTCAGGCATCACGACCGGAGTAAATCTATGAACCCCGGACGGTTTCTCCCTTGAAGCAGGGAAAGCTTATTTACCGGGCGCGGGGGCCGGAGCCGGGGCCGGAGCCGCTGTCGTTGCACCACCCATTGCCGGAGCAGCAGGTGCCGGAGCAGCGGGAGCGGGTGCCGGAGCAGTCTCTTCCGCTTTCTTGCCGCAGGCGGCTATGGAAAGTACAAAAATACCGGAAACGAACAGCGCTGCCAGTTTCCTCATCTTCATTTTTTTGGTCTCCTTTCATTAGTGTCAAAATTGCACCGGCCACATGCCGGTTTACAAGAGTTTAGACAATTGAAATCTTTTTGTCAACTGCAATTTGCAAACATCAGTTTTTTACATTAATTGTAATTATAGCATGTTTTTTAAAAACCGCCAGACCAGCCCTCCGGCGCCCGGGGAAAAGCCCTTGACATGGCCTCCATGTCGGATATAATACCTCCATTATAACTAGGGGAGGGGTTAAAGAGATGTCCTTGGAAAAAATCGAGGCGCTCGAGGAGCGCATTTCAAGGGTAGTCGAGATGGTAAAGGGCCTAAAAGACGAAAAAACACGCCTTCAGGAAAGGGTGGCCTCGCTGGAAGAAGAAGCCGCCAGGCTGCGCCAGGAAAAAGAGCAGGTCAGGGAGCGGCTTGAGAGGCTTATACTGGGCGTTGAGGAAAGCATATTATAATGCCTGAAATCAAAAACACCGACGTAGAGGTCTTCGGCTGCAAGCTCAGCATAAAGGGCGACGCCGACCCGGAATACGTCCGGCAGCTCGCCCGGTTCGTGGACGAGAGGATGCGGACCCAGGCCAGGAAGAGTCTCACAACCGCGAATGCGCAGAAAATCGCCATACTTGTGGCGATAAACATAGCGGACGACCTGTTCAGGCTCCGGAAGCTCCAGGAGGACGTGGACTGCATGATACAGCGGAAGACCGGGGACCTCTTCGACCTGCTCGAGCAAAAATGATTTTTAGCTTGAAATTTGCGGGTGAATGAAGTATCTTTAAGTTGTAATAAAGCATGGCGGTTCCCCTGCCCTGCACGTGATTTAGGGAGTTTTTTGACCAACGCTGAAAAAATGGGAGCTGAGCATCTGGTTGGGGTGTGCATGCCCTTCGGGGAAGCCTGAACTTACCATCTTGGCGCCCACCTGGTTACGCCAGGCTCAAAAAATACCCCGGACACGGCATGGGCGGGGGCAGAATTTCTCGGGGCCGGCCCTTATGGCCGGTCAAGGGACTTAAAACAAGGAAATTAAAGGATTAGAAACTTAAGGGCTATTCGATGCATTTAGGGCTCATCGGTCTTACCGCTTTCTGTCTGGCCTTAACCACGGCGCTTTGCGCATGGATGCAGATACGCGGAATCACCGTTTATAACCGGGCCGCCATAAAGGCTGTCGCCCGTGCGGTTCCCCCGCTATACCATGGTCCACCGGGACTGTCAGGCTCATGGCCGTCGTTCGGACGGTCAGGGGAACCACCGTCAAGAGCCACACTCAGGCGCGACTATTTCTGATTCGCCTTTAGCCATTTCTTTCCTTTCTGCCTTGCTTTAGTCCCTTCTTATGCGGATGCGGCGTCTGAACGCCCATCCGGCGCGCTTCACACCTAATAGGTTTATTATGCACGATCTGCTGGACCTCCGGAAAGGCGACGAGACGAATTCTCCCCTCGCCTGGCGCATGAGGCCAAAGGACATAGGCGAATTTGTCGGCCAGGGGCATATCCTAGGCCCCGGCAAGATGCTCCGGCGCATGATCGAGGCGGACCGTATAAGCTCTGTCATACTATACGGCCCCCCGGGCTCCGGGAAAACCGCGCTTGCGCACGTAATCGCAAATAGGACAAAGGCCGTTTTCGAGCCCATCAACGCCGTAACCTCCGGGGTAGCCGATATAAGGCGCATCGCCTCTTCCGCCGTAAGGGAGCGGGAGATGAGCGGCAGGAAAACCATCCTATTCATCGACGAGATACACCGGTTCAACCGCGCCCAGCAGGACGCCCTTCTGCCGGACGTCGAAAGGGGAAACATAATACTTATCGGAGCCTCCACGGCCAACCCGTTCTTCTCGGTAATACCCGCGCTTTCGTCCCGGTCCCAGATATTCGAGCTCAGGCCGCTCTCCCCGAAAGACCTGAGTGTGCTGATAGACCGCGCGCTTACGGACCGTGACAGGGGCCTTGGGGAGTATAACGTAGAGCTTTCGGATGATGCGCGGGAGTTCATAATATCCCGTGCTGAAGGGGACGCGAGGCGCGCATTGAACGCCATCGAGGTAGGCTCTATTACCACGAAGCCGGACAAGGCCGATAAAGTCAGGTATGACATAGCCGTGGCGGAGGAGTCCATCCAGAAAAAGGCTGTGGTGTACGAGGAGGACGAGCATTACGACACCATCTCCGCGTTCATCAAGAGCCTAAGGGGCAGCGACCCGGACGCGGCGGTATACTGGCTTGCCAAGATGCTTTATGCCGGAGAGGACCCGCTTTTCATAGCCAGGCGGCTTATAATCGCGGCTTCGGAGGACGTCGGTAACGCGGACCCACGCGCGCTCCTTGTGGCCGTGGCCGCACTCCGCGCCATAGAGCACGTCGGGATGCCCGAGGGCAGGATAGCGCTGGCCCAGGCCGTGACTTATATCGCATCGGCGCCGAAATCGAATGCGGCTTACATGGCCCTTGAATCGGCCAATAAAGACGTCGCAGAGGGTATCGTCCTCCCTGTGCCGGGTCACCTGAAAGACGCTAGCTACAAAGGCGCCGGGCGGCTCGGACGGGGCAAAGGGTACAAGTATCCGCACGATTATCCTGGGCATTGGGTGGAGCAGGAATATCTTCCGGAAAAGCGTTCGTATTATTTTCCGACGGAAGAAGGGTTCGAAGCGGAGATTAAGCGGTCCATTGAGGGCCGCGGAAAAGGGAAGAAGGCTTCTTAATTAATAACTCGAGGAGGTTTTAAGTATCATGAACTATCTGTGGATTGCCATTGCGGCGGTCCTTGGCCTTGCTGTAGGCATGCTCGTAAAGCGGGGCATGGCCCAGTCGAAGATCAAGGAGGCCGAGGAGCAGGCGAAGAGGCTTTTGAAGGATGCGGAGCGGGATGCCGAGACGAAGAAAAAGGAGCTCCTGCTGGAGGCGAAGGACAAGCTCTATCAGCAGCGGTCTGATTTTGAGAAGGAGATAAAGGACCGCAGGGCGGAGGTGAATGCGCTTGAGAAGAGGCTTATCCAGAAAGAGGAGTACCTGGACAAGAAGTCCGACCAGTTCGACAAGCGCGATGCGGATATACTTAAGAAGGAGAAGGACTTAGCCGCCCGAGAGAAGACAGTGCTGGAAAAGGAGCAGAGATACGACGAGGGCCTCCATGAGCAGATACGCCAGATCGAAAGGATAGCGGGGATGAGCTCCGAAGAGGCGAAGAAGGAGCTTTTGAACCGCATGGAGGAGGAGGCTACGCGCGAGGGCGCGAAGATGGTGAAGCGCATCGAGGACGAGGCAAAGACCACCGCGGACAAGAAATCGAAGGAAATCATGGCGCTCGCCATCCAGCGTTATGCGAGCGATTATGTCGCCGAGACCACGGTGTCGCTTGTCAACCTCCCGAACGACGAGATGAAGGGCCGGATAATCGGCCGCGAGGGCAGGAACATCAGGGCGCTCGAGGCCGCAACCGGAATAGACCTCATAATAGACGACACGCCGCAGGCGGTTATCGTATCGGGTTTCGACCCGGTCCGCCGCGAGATCGCCCGCATATCCATAGAGAGGCTGATGGCCGACGGGAGGATCCACCCGGGCCGGATAGAGGAAGTCGTCGACAAGGTGCGCAAGGAGCTGGATGACGCAATGCGCGAGGAGGGCGAGAAGGCCGCGTTCGATTTGGCCCTGCATGGCATACACCCCGAGGTCATCAAGCTCATCGGCAGGCTCAAGTACCGCACGAGCTATGGTCAGAACGTTCTGATGCACTCGCGGGAGGTCGCGTTCCTTTCCGGAGTGATGGCCGCGGAGCTGGGTGTGGACACGAAGCTCGCCAAGCGCGCGGGTCTCCTGCACGACCTGGGCAAGGCCGTCGACCACGAGATAGAGGGCACGCATTCGAGCATCGGATATGACCTTGCCAAAAAATACGGCGAGGGGCCCAAGGTATTAAACGCCATCATGGCCCACCACGGCGACGAGCCGTTCACTTGCGTCGAGTCCGTGCTGGTAGCCGCGGCGGACGCGCTCTCGGCGGCGCGGCCGGGGGCGAGGCGCGAGACTCTCGAAACATACGTCAAGAGGCTCGAGAAGCTCGAGGAGGTGGCAACCTCCTTCAAAGGCGTAGAGAAGTCGTTCGCCATACAGGCCGGCCGTGAGATACGTGTCATTGTAAAGCCCGAGGACGTGGACGACATCACTGCGGCTCAGATATCGCGGGAAATCGCAAAGAAGATCGAGGAGGAGATGGCATATCCGGGCCAGATAAAGGTGACCGTAATACGCGAGTCCCGCTACGTGGAATACGCCAAGTAGATGAACATCCTGTTCATAAGCGATATAATGGGAGACCCCGGGCGGAGGGCGGTAAAACACCACCTGCCGGCCCTCCGGGACAGATACCGGCTTGACGCGGTAATCGCCAACGGCGAGAACGCGGCGGGCGGCTTCGGCATTACCCAAAGGCTGGCCGAAGAGCTGCTGGATATGGGTATTGACATTCTCACCTCCGGCAACCATATCTGGGACAAAAAAGAGATAGTAGAGTACGTGGACAAGGAAGACAGGCTGATAAGGCCCGCCAACTTCCCTTCCGGCGTGCCTGGCTACGGGAGCGCGCTTATTTCGGCCGGGGGGGTGAAAACCGGCATAATAAACCTGATGGGCCGCATCTTCATGCTCCCGACAGACTGCCCGTTCCGGAAGGCGGAGGAAGAGATAGAGAAGCTCAAGGCCCAGGGCGCGAAGGTAATCATGATAGATTTTCATGCGGAGGCCACCTCCGAAAAGATAGCCCTTG
>JBEKYB010000059.1:0-7693 GCA_049511435.1 Nitrospirota bacterium
GGCGTGAGATAAAATTAACTTGACATTTGGGGCTGGATTTTTATAATCGTCTGCACTGGAGGATTAATGGTTCTAAAAGGAAAAACGGCGCTTGTGACCGGCGGGGCCCAAGGGATAGGCAAGGCGATCGCCGTTAAGCTCGCCAAGGCCGGGGCGGACATAGCGATTTCGGACATCAACATCGAGAAGGCGAAAGAGACCGCCCTTGAGCTGTCTTCGCTCGGGGTCAAGGCGATTGCGACGGGCGGGAACGTGGCCGATTCGCAGTCGGCGGCCGCCATGGTAGACGAGGCACTCGCCAGCCTAGGCAAGCTCGATATCCTGGTGAACAACGCTGGCATAACCCGCGACAACCTCATAATGAGGATGAAGGACGAGGACTGGGACCTCGTGCTGGACGTGAACCTCAAAGGCTCCTTCAACTGCGCGAAGGCCGCCCTCAGGCATATGTCCAAGGCGCGCTACGGCAGGATAATCAATATAGCATCGGTGGTTGGGGCCATGGGCAATGCGGGCCAGGCCAACTATGTGGCTTCGAAGGCCGGGCTAATAGGCCTCACCAAGACGATAGCCAGGGAGTACTCGTCCAGGAATATAACGGCTAATGCGGTCGCGCCCGGCTTCATAGACACCGCAATGACCGAGGCTCTGCCTGAGAAGGTCCGCGAGGAGTTGATGAAGCAGATACCGCTGGGCAGGCTCGGCACGCCGGACGACGTGGCCGGCGCGGTGAAGTTCCTGGCGTCCGATGCGGCATCGTACATTACGGGCCAGGTGATACACGTAAACGGCGGGATGTTCATGTAGAGGATAAAAACACAGTCTTTATGGAGGTGAATGAAATGTCAGTTGACGTAAAGGTTAAGAAGATAATAGCCGAACAGCTTGGTGTCGAGGAAGAAGAAGTAACGCCGCAGGCATCTTTTATAGACGACTTGGGCGCGGATTCTCTCGACACGGTCGAGCTGATAATGGCTTTTGAAGAGGAGTTCGGCATCGAGATCCCGGAAGAGGACGCGGAGAAGATCGCGACGGTGCAGAACGCGATAGATTACATAGCCGGCCAGGTATAGGGACCGTTTACCTTTGTACGGCGCAAGACGGGACTTTGGCGTATCCGGGGTCCCTGTTATGGTGGCGGAGGGCCTATTGGAAAAAAGAAGGGTAGTAGTGACGGGTATGGGCGCGGTAACGCCCCTTGGCATTGGGGTCGATGAGACCTGGCAGGCCATGCTCGAGGGAAGAAGCGGTGTCGGCCCGATAACCCAGTTCGACCCGGCCGCGTTCAGTACGAAGATAGCGGGCGAGGTCAAGGGGTTCAATCCCGCGGACTACATCGAGGCCAAAGAGATAAAGAAGATGGACCGCTTCATCCATCTGGCAATCGCGGCGTCCAGAATGGCCATGAAGCAGTCCGGTCTGATAGTGGACGATGCAAACGCCGAACGCATCGGCGTCATGGTAGGCTCAGGGATGGGCGGGCTTATCGCCATCGAGAAGCACCACGAAATAGTCCTCGAGCGCGGCCCGAAAAAACTGACCCCGTTCTTCATCCCGATGCTCATAATAAACCTCGCCTCCGGCCAGATATCCATAACGCTGGGGGCCAAGGGCCCGAACTCGGCCGTCGTCACCGCATGCGCGACCGGCACGCATAACATAGGCGATGCGTTCAAGATCATCCAAAGAGGCGACGCCGATGCGATGATAGCGGGCGGCACGGAGTCCTGCATTACGCCCATGGGCATAGGCGGGTTCAACGCGATGAAGGCCCTCTCCACCCGTAACGACGAGCCCGCCAGGGCCAGCCGCCCGTTCGACAGCGAAAGGGACGGGTTTGTCA
Source organism: Nitrospirota bacterium (assembly GCA_049511435.1). Classification (GTDB taxonomy): domain Bacteria; phylum Nitrospirota; class JACRHJ01; order JACRHJ01; family JACRHJ01; genus JBEKYB01. The sequence continues at coordinate 1,844 of JBEKYB010000059.1, forward strand.
TGGGCGAGGGCGCGGGAGTGATGGTCCTGGAGGCGCTGGAGCTTGCGAAGGCCAGGGGCGCGAATATCCTGGCGGAGGTCGCGGGCTACGGGCTTACCGGGGATGCATACCATCTCACCGCTCCGGCCCCGAACGGCGAGGGCGCCGCCAGGTGCATAAAGATGGCCCTGAAGGACGCCGGGATGCGTCCCGAGGAAATAGGCTACATAAACGCGCACGGCACCTCGACCAAGTTCAACGACGAATACGAGACTATGGCGATTAAGTCGTCGCTTGGGGACTACGCTTACAAGGTGCCGACAAGCTCAACCAAGTCGATGACCGGCCACCTTCTGGGAGCGGCCGGCGGGATCGAAGCCATAGTGGCGGTGCAGAGCATAATCCACGGCAAAGTGCCGCCGACCATAAATTACGAAAACCCGGACCCGGAGTGCGACCTTGACTACGTGCCCAACGTCGCGCGCGACGTGAACGTGGGAGCGGCCCTTTCTAATTCCTTCGGTTTCGGCGGGACCAACGGGTGTCTCCTCTTTAAGAAGTTCACCGGGTAACCCCCCAAATGCTTGACGAGAAAATCATGGAGCTTGAAAAAAGGCTGGGATACAGTTTCCATCAGCCGTCGCTCCTGATTCAGTCGCTTACCCACAAGTCCTACGCCAACGAGAACCGGCTCGGGAACGGCCATAACGAGCGGCTAGAGTTCCTTGGCGACACCGTCCTGGACTTTATAATCAGCGACCTGATAATGAAGATATGCCCCGACAGCCCGGAGGGGGAGATGTCGAAGCTCAGGGCGGTGGTCGTGAGCGAGGCGAACCTCTCGAAGGTGGCCAGAGAGCTTATGCTGGGGAACTACCTGCTCCTCGGGAAGGGCGAGGAGCAGACCGGCGGACGTGAAAAAAGCTCGCTGCTCGCAAACACGCTGGAGGCGATAATCGCCGCAATATATATCGATGCCGGGCTGGAGCAGGCGTACAATTTCATAAGAGACAACTTCGAATCGGACGTAAAAAGCCTGGCCGCTGTCGGCCTCACATTCGATTACAAGACCGAGCTCCAGGAGACCTGCCAGAGCATGTTCGGCGCGCTCCCGAAGTACACGGTCGTCGGCGAGACCGGTCCCGACCACCAGAAGGTCTTCGAGGTGGAGATAGAGGCACTTGGCCGCGTCTTAGGCAAGGGGACCGGCAAGAGCAAGAAGGAGGCCGAACAGATGGCCGCCAAGATGGCCCTCGACACCCTGGAGCGGTCCCCGAAATGAGAGGCATTACCGTATGCCTTCCCGCAAGGAACTGATAATCCCCGTATTCATCCCTCACAAGGGATGCCCGCATCTCTGCGTTTTCTGCAACCAGCAAAGGATATCCGGCACCGCCGAATCCCCCTCGGCCGAAGAGGTCAGGGATATGCTCCTGGCGCGCCTCGGGCCGGACACCCCCCATGCCGTAATAGCCTTCTACGGCGGCAGCTTTACGGGCCTTCCGGAAGGGGAACAGTTATCGTATCTTTTGGCAGCGCAGGAATTCCTTGAAAAAAAATATGCGTCCCATGTGCGGCTTTCCACGAGGCCTGACCAGCTTGACAGCAGGAGTTTAAGCTTTCTGAAGCTATACGGCGTCAAGGTTATAGAGTTGGGCGTGCAGTCGATGGACGACAGGGTATTAGCGCTCTCCGGCAGGGGGCACACGTCCGCCGATACCGTAAGGGCTGCCCGGCTTGTGAAGTCGGCGGGGTTTGTGCTCGGAATACAGGTAATGGCCGGTCTGCCGGGCGACACGCCCGCCAGGTTCATGGATACTATAAGCAAGATAATCTCGCTTGGGCCGTCCTTCGTGCGGATATACCCCGTACTCGTCGTCTCCGGCTCGAGACTCGCCGAAACCTTTAAAAATGGCGAATACAAGCCCCTGACCCTGGATGAGGCCGTGGATATCTCCGCAAAAGCGGTAAAACTTTTCAGGTCGGCGGCCATAAAGGTAGTCCGGGTAGGTCTTCAGCCCGGGAGGGAGCTTGAAGAGTCCCTGGTGGCTGGCCCGTACCACCCTGCGTTCGGTCACCTTGTGGAGTCGGCGCTTGCGTTCGAGAGGATGCGGGCTGCCTTGCCCGCCACCCCCGACGCCATTGTCCCGGGACTTGCCGAGTTCCGGGTGAACCCGGCGGAGCTGTCCGTATACAAGGGGATACGGGCTGAAAACGAGAAGGCCCTCAATAATATCGCCGGGGGATTGGCGATAAAAATCAAGGCGGATTCGTCCGTCCCGGCTGGCGGGCTTGAGCTGGTTATGGCATAACAGCACAAAAATATTGACAAGAGACTTCTCCGTGCTATTATTTTCATGGTGCGAATATGACGTTGGAGGAGTTTGGGAAGCTAGTACCATGGTTATACTGATATGAATCTAAATAAGGTCGCAATGCCAGTGCTGTTCTTGTTACTTTCATTTCGGAACGCCGAGGCTGGGACTGATATTAAACTCTACAATGGTCAATTGATTCACGCGGACAAGTATGAAATAGAGTATGAAATAGAGGGTAATTATGTAACATATACATTGCCTGAAAGAGATGATGTCTATAAAATCACTTTAGATGAAGTCGAAAGTATCTCTGGGAAGCGGATAAAACACCTCCCAGCGCATGAGCGGCGTCATAAAAGCAATAACTTTGAACCGCAACTTTTTATAATTCCGTTCCGAAGATTTGGAATTATCGAATTGGGAATGAACATGAATGAAGTTCGTTCTATACTCGGGGAGCCTGACAATGAGGAAAGAATGGTAACTCCGGATGACATTGATGATTTCTGGGATTATGACCATACGCATTTCCATTTTGCGAATGGAATACTTAGAAACTGGATAGAGTTAAAATAAATTCTTACAAATAATGTCCTAACAAATAAAAGAGGGCTTTAATGGCCAAATTAACATATAAATCCGCCGGTGTGGACATTGACGCCGGGAACCTCTTCGTAGAGAAGATAAAGCCGTTTGTAAAGAGCACGTTCCGGCCGGAAGTCCTTACGGATATCGGCGGGTTCGGCGGGCTTTTCAGGATGGGGACGAAGTACAAGGACCCGGTGCTCGTCTCCGGCACGGACGGCGTCGGCACGAAGCTCCGGGTCGCGTTCATGGCGGACAGGCATGACACCGTTGGCATAGACCTGGTTGCGATGTCCGTAAACGACGTACTCGTGACTGGGGCCGAGCCGCTCTTCTTCCTCGATTATTTCGCCACGGGCAGGCTCGAACCCGACAGGCATTCCGCGGTAGTCGCCGGGATAGCCGAAGGGTGCCGCCAGGCCGGGTGCGCCCTTATCGGCGGCGAGACGGCGGAGATGCCCGGCTTCTACGCCGAGAATGAGTACGACCTTGCCGGGTTCGCCGTCGGCGTCGTCGAGAGAAGCGCGATAATCGACGGCAGCCGGATAAAGCACGGCGACGCCGTCATAGGGCTCGCATCTTCCGGCCTACATTCGAACGGCTATTCACTGGCCAGGAAGGTTTTCTTCGAGGCGGCGGGGCTGAAGATCGATTCATACGTCCCGGAGCTTGGAAAAACCGTCGCCGACGAACTTCTAACGCCGACACGGATTTACGTCAAGAATGTTCTCAAGCTGCTTGAGGTATTCAAGATAAAGGGACTTGCCCATATCACGGGCGGCGGGATTGAGAATCTGCCCAGGGTATTGCCGGAAAACTGCCGTGCGAAAGTCCGGCGAGGAAGCTGGGAAATCCTGCCTGTTTTTAAGTACATCCGTGAAAAAGGCAATATCGAAGAGGCCGAGATGTGCCGCAGCTTCAACATGGGCATAGGAATGATTGCCGTGCTCGGTGCGGACGAGGCGGGCGAGTTTATGGCCGCGGCGGAAAAACTCGGCGAGAAGGCGTTCAGGATAGGCGAAATAACCGAGGGCCAAAAAGGGGTCGAATACGTTGACTGAGAAAAAGACCGTATTAGGCGTCCTTGCCTCCGGACGGGGCTCCAATCTCCAGGCGATAATCGACGCCATCGAGGCCGGGAGCCTTAATGCCGAGCTTGCCGTTGTCGTAAGCGACAAAGAGGATGCTTATGCCCTGGAGCGGGCCAGGAAGCACGGGGCCAAGGCGTATTTCATTGACCCGAAGGGCGTCCGGAGGCGCGAGGACTACGACCTCAAAATACTGGAAGCATTGAGAGCGCATAAGGTGGATCTGGTCCTGCTCGCGGGTTACATGAGATTGATAAGCCCTGTACTGGTCGAGGCATTCGAGAACAAAATCATGAACATACACCCCGCCCTCCTGCCGTCCTTCCCGGGGCTGCACGTGCAGAAGAAGGCGATTGATTACGGCGTCCGGTTCTCGGGATGCACCGTCCATTTCGTGGACGGCGGCATGGATACCGGCCCCATAATCATACAGGCCGTCGTGCCCGTCCATCCCGGCGATGACGAGGACGCCCTGGCCGCGCGGATACTGGAGCAGGAGCACAGGATATATCCCGAGGCCGTAAGGCTCTTCACCGAGGGACGGCTTAGGGTGGCGGGCCGCCGGGTTATAGTCGAAGGCCAGGGCATCGAAGGTTCCTTCCTTGTAAACCCCCCTATAGAACGGCATGGGTAACTGCCTGCTCTCTATTTCCAGCCTGACCAAGAAGTTCGGGGGCTTAAGGGCGCTCGAAGACGTGCACCTATGCGTGGCCCAGGGCGAGATAGTTGGCCTTATCGGCCCAAACGGCGCGGGCAAGACGACTCTCTTCAACTGCGTCACCGGAGTGACGGACGTCACGGATGGCAAGATATACTTCGGCGGCCGGGAACTCAGCGGGATGCGCCCGCATGATATCACGAAGTTAGGCCTAGCGCGCACGTTCCAGAACATCAGGCTCTTCGCGGAGATGACCGCGCTCGAGAACGTCCTGGTCGCCCAGCATTGCCGGACGAAGACCGGGGTAATTGGCGCAGTTCTTCGCACCCCGGGCGTAAAGACCGAGGAGCGCGGGATGAAGGAGAAGGCGCTTTCAATCCTGGAATATGTCGGGCTCCAGGGCGCGAGGGACGAATGGGCGCGGAACCTGTCTTACGGCTCCCAAAGGCGGCTAGAGATAGCCCGCGCACTGGGCACGGAGCCGAAGCTCCTGCTCCTGGACGAACCGGCGGCGGGCATGAACCCGCAGGAGAGCGCGGAATTGATAAGCCTCATCGGGAGCATCCGGGACAAAGGGATATCGGTCCTCCTTATCGAGCACGACATGAAGGTGGTGATGGGCATATCGGACAGGGTCGTGGTGCTGGACCACGGCGTCAAGATAGCCGAGGGCCTGCCCGAGGAGATTCAGAAAGACCCGAAGGTAATCGAGGCGTATTTAGGCAAAGAGGCGGCGCATGCTTAGCCTTAAGGGAGTCCGTTCCTTTTACGGCCGGATAGAGGCCCTGAAAGGCATATCCCTTGGGGTGCAAAAGGGCGAGATTGTAACGCTATTAGGCGCAAACGGGGCCGGGAAGTCCACGACGCTCATGACCGTCAGCGGGATAAACAGGCCGCTCGAAGGCGAGATATATTACAAGGACAAACGGATAGACGGCCTGCCGGCGCACGAGATTGTCGGGCTCGGCCTCTGCCAGGTGCCGGAGGGCAGGAGGATATTCTCGCGCCTTACCGTGCGGGAAAACCTGGAAATGGGCGCCTTCACCGTCCGGGACAATAAGGCGGTGCAAAAGAATTTGGACGAGGTATTCGCTCTGTTCCCCGTGCTGGAGGAGCGCAGGGCCCAACCCGGCGGCACGCTCTCGGGCGGAGAGCAGCAGATGCTGGCAATAGGGCGCGCGCTGATGTCGAACCCTGAGATGCTCCTGCTGGATGAGCCGTC
>JBEKYB010000060.1:0-7692 GCA_049511435.1 Nitrospirota bacterium
GCGGAAGAAGAGGCTGCCAGGGCACAGGCCGCGGGCGCGGAGATAATAACCTTCTCCGACGAACGTTATCCGCCCAACCTTAAGGAGACGCACGACCCGCCTCCCTATCTTTACGTGAAGGGGCGGCTCATCCCGGGCGACCGGGTCTCCTTGGCCATGGTCGGCTCCAGGATGGCGACCCCCTACGGCCGCCAGGCCACGCGCAGGATGGCAGGCGAGCTGGCCATCCGCGGCATAACGATAGTATCGGGCGGGGCCAGGGGCATAGACACGGAGGCGCACAAGGGCGCGCTCGATACGGGCGGCCGGACGATAGTCGTGCTCGGCTGCGGGATAGACGTGACATATCCCTCGGAGAACCGCGAGCTCTTCGAGAAAGTCGCGGGAACCGGTGCGGTGGTAACGGAGTATCCGGTGGGCGCGCCCCCGAAGCCTTTCAACTTCCCGTCCAGGAACCGTATAATAAGCGGGATTTCGCTGGGCGTGGTCGTGATGGAGGCGGCCGACGACTCCGGCTCTCTCATCACCGCCTCCTACTCGCTCGAACAGGGGCGAGAGGTGTACGCGCTCCCGGGAAGCGTGTCCTCGCCGACCTCGCGCGGCACGAACAGCCTGATCAAGAAGGGCGCCAAGCTCGTCGAGTCCTCCCAGGACATCCTCCTTGACCTGTTCCCGTACCTTAAAGGGTACCTCCGGGAACTGAGGCTCGATGACGGGCAGGACGGCAGCGAAAATGCGGTGATTTTGCCCGATTTTAACCTCGAACCGGAAGAAAAGGCGCTTTTCGAGTATATTAGTATTGAGCCGGTACATGTAGACGTGCTATCCTTGAAGGCGGGGATGCCGGTGCCAAGGGCGCTGTCGCTTCTCTTGGGCATGGAGCTTAAAGGGGCGGTAAAACAGCTGTCCGGCATGCGCTATATAAGAGAGAACTGAATCTGCCTGCTTAAGTAAACTTATTGGAGCTTAAATGAAAGACGACTTTCTGGATATAGTGGCCGTAATAGTGCGTCAGATGGCCGAGGACGAGGACATCGGGCCGAGGGACAGGAGCATAATCGAGGGGCTCATGGACGAAGGCTACGACCTGATGGACATCGACGACGCGCTTTCGTGGTTCGAGAGCCTGGCTTCGGGCAAGGACGAACTCTTGGGGGCGGAGTTCTGGCCGGGTTTCAAGGGGGTGCGGGTGATGGCGCGCTGGGAGAGGGAGGCGATGTCTCCCGCCGCGTATGCATACCTGATGAAGCTGAACCGCTCCGGCCTCGTGGAGGACTCCTTCCGGGAGGCGATAATGGACAAGGTCATAGACCTCTCTATCTCGGACTTCGGGATAGAACAGATGAAGGCGCTCCTGGGGCTTGTGTTATACTCTCAGGGGCGGTTGATCCCTGAGTCTTCGCTTATACGGAAAGACAGCGGCCGAAGCACTAATTTGAACTGAAAAGGCGGCAGTTTCGGGCCGGGTAACCCCGGTTTTCCGGCCGGTTGGATGTAGGGGCGCAGTGCGTGCGCCCCTACAGGCTTTTTGGGGCAAAGGCTGGCCGCCGAACTAACCTGGAATAGAATATAAAGAGGATAACAATAAATATGGGCAAGGACCTGGTAGTAGTTGAGTCGCCAGCCAAGGCGAAGACGATAGGCAAGTATCTGGGCGACAAGTTCATCGTGAAAGCCTCTATCGGGCATGTCCGGGACCTGCCCAAGGAGAGGCTCGCCGTGGACATAGAGCACGGTTTCATGCCCGAGTACGAGGTTATAAAAGGGAAGAAGAAGGTGCTCTCCGAGATTAAAACCCTCGCGGGGAAGGCCGGGAAGATATATCTCGCGCCCGACCCGGACAGGGAGGGCGAGGCGATAGCCTGGCATGTCGCAACCGAGCTTAAGCTCCCGGACGATAAGGTGTTCCGCGTGCTCTTCAGCGAGATAACGAAGCGCGGCGTCACCGAGGCGATGAAGAACCCGCTCAAAATAGACTACAACAAGGTGGACGCCCAGCAGGCAAGGCGCGTGCTGGACAGGCTCGTCGGCTACCAGGTCAGCCCCCTGCTCTGGAAGAAGGTGAAGCGCGGGCTGTCCGCCGGCAGGGTGCAGTCGGTCGCGCTTAGGCTTGTGTGCGAGCGGGAGCGGGATATCCTGGCATTCATCCCCGAGGAGTACTGGTCGGTCACTGCGCGCCTTTTGGGTGATAACCCGCCTCCCTTTGCCGCGAAGCTCTCGAAGGAGTCAGGCAAGAAGCTGGAAATAAAGACCGGAGACACGGCCACGGAGATAGTCGAATATCTTAGGGACAAGCCATTCCTCGTATCGAAGGTCGATAAGAAGCTCAGGAGCCAGTACCCGGTACCCCCCTTTACGACCAGCAAGCTCCAGCAGGAGGGGGCCAGGAAGCTGAGGTTCTCGGCAAAAAAGACGATGCTCGTCGCCCAGCAGCTCTATGAAGGCCTCGAAATCGGGGCCGAGGGCGCGGTCGGACTTATTACTTATATGCGCACGGACTCGACAAGGGTATCGGGCGACGCGGTGAAGGAGGCCCGGGAATACATAGCGTCCCGCTTCGGCAACGAATACCTTCCGGAGAAGCCGCCCGTCTACGCCTCCCAGAAGAAGGCGCAGGAGGCGCACGAGGCCATCCGCCCGGCGTCCCTCGCGCACGAGCCGGACTCCCTGAAGGCTTACCTTGACAAGGACCAGCTCGCGCTTTACAGGCTCATCTGGAACCGCTTCATCGCGAGCCAGATGAACCCCGCCAGCCTGGAGCTCACGGGCGTGGACATCACGGCGGGAAATTACCTGTTCCGGGCCACCGGCACAGTCATAAAATTCCCCGGTTTCATGGCGGTTTACATCGAGGGACGGGACGAGGAGAAGGAATCGGCCGCCGGTGAAGAGGACGGCGCTCCGGAACCCGGCGCGCCGGGCGCAAAGGAAAATTTAACGCTCCCGCCCCTTAAGGTGGGCGACCTGCTCCGGATCGAGGAGCTTCTCCCGAGGCAGCACTTCACCCAGCCGCCGCCGAAGTACACCGAGGCGAGCCTGGTCAAGGACCTCGAGGAAAAAGGCATCGGCCGCCCCAGTACGTATGCGGCCATAATGTCAACGATAGTAGACCGCGAATACGTCGAGAAGAAGCAAAGCTCGTTCACCCCGACGGAGTTGGGGATGCTGGTCAACGACCTCCTCGTAGAGAGCTTCCCGGACCTCTTCAACGTGGAGTTCACGGCGAAGATGGAGGACGAGCTGGACGAGATAGAGGAAGGGAAGATGAAGTGGGTCGAGACGGTCAGGGAGTTCTACGGACCGTTCGAGAAGTCCCTCATGACGGCCCAGAAGGGCATGCGCAACATCAAGCGCGAGGAAACCCCGACCGACATACCATGCGAGAAGTGCGGCAAGATGATGGTCATAAAATGGGGCCGCAACGGGAAGTTCCTGGCGTGTCCGGGCTACCCCGAGTGCAAGAGCACGCGGGAACTCCCTGAAAACGAGAAGGCCCCGCAGGCGGTGGAGACTACGGACGAGAAGTGCCCGAAATGCGGAAGCCCGATGGTCGTGAAGTCCGGCAGGTTCGGGAAGTTCCTGGCATGCAGCGCCTACCCTTCGTGCAAGACGACAAAACCCATCTCGCTGGGCGTGGACTGCCCGAAGTGCAAAGAGGGTTTCCTGAGCGAGAAGCGCACTAAGAGCGGGAAGACCTTCTTCGGGTGCAGCAACTACCCGAAGTGCGACTACGCCACGTGGGACAGGCCCGTGCCCAGGAAATGCCCGGACTGCGGCCACCCCTTCCTGGTGGAGAAATATTCCAAGAAGGAAGGCGTAAAGGTAATCTGCCCGAATAAGGAATGCGGGTACAAGGAAGAACCCGCGCCCGAACAGGCCGTCGCAGGGGAATAGCATCTATTTTACGTTTAATAGGGGCTGTGACGTTATTATTTACAGGATATCGTAGTGGAGTGGCCAACTGCCCCCTCAGGCGGGGTGCATTTTTTCATCTTCGGCGCCGTAAGGAGACTTCTTCGGGCGCTGGCCGTTTACGGAACGTTCGATGGCCTGTAAATAATAACGTCACAGCCCCTTCAGTTCATTTTATTGGCCGGCTTGCGGCCTCTTTTGTTATATTTATATGATTGACTAACGGTCTTTTAGAAAATAGAATGTACGGGATATGCAGCAAGATGTTCTAAGCATTATAGGCGGCGGCCTGGCGGGCTCGGAGGCCGCGTGGCAGGCATCTAGAAGGGGCGTGAGTGTCAGGCTCTTCGAGATGAGGCCCGACAAGCTCACCCCCGCCCACAGAACCGGGAAACTGGCGGAGTTGGTCTGCTCGAACTCGCTTCGGTCGGCGGATGTCCATAACGCGGTGGGCCTCCTTAAGGAAGAGATGCGCCTCATGGGCTCGCTCGTGATGGAGGCGGCGGACAGGACAAGCGTCCCGGCCGGGAGCGCGCTGGCGGTAGACCGCGAGGCGTTTTCAGAATATATAACAGCCAGGATAGAGGCTGAGCCGCTTATCAGGATAGTAAGGGAAGAGCTGACGGAGATACCCGACGGGCCTGTTATACTGGCGACCGGGCCTCTTACCTCGGACGCCATGGCCGATACGCTCGGCCGGATGACCGGGTCCGAGCACCTGCATTTCTACGACGCGATAGCCCCGATAGTGGACGCCGAATCGATTGACATGGAGGTCGCGTTCAGGGCGTCAAGGTACGGCAAGGGCGGGGACGACTACATCAACTGCCCCATGGACAAAGAGCAGTACGACGGGTTTTACGACGCCCTGATGCTAGCCGACAAGGTGCCCGTGAGGCAGTTCGAGAGCATGCGGTGCTTCGAGGGCTGCATGCCTATCGAGACTATGGCGGAGCGGGGCCGGGATACCCTAAGGCACGGGCCGATGAAGCCCGTCGGCATAGACGACCCGCGCACCGGGCGGTGGCCATACGCGGTCGTACAGCTCCGCATGGAGGACGCGGAAGGCAGCGCATACAATATCGTGGGGTTCCAGACCAGGCTCAAATGGCCGGAGCAGGCGCGGGTCTTCCGGATGATACCGGGGCTCGAGCGGGCGCGGTTCATCCGCTACGGCAGCCTGCACAGGAACACCTTCATCAACGGGCCAATGTTCCTGAACAAGACATTGCAGCTCAAGGGCAGGCCGGGGCTTTTTGTTGCGGGGCAGCTCTCGGGCGTGGAAGGGTATGTCGAATCGGCGGCGATGGGCCTAGTGGCGGGCATTATCGCGGCCCTCTTAATTAAGCACGCGGGCGAGCAGGGGTTCGACCTGTCCCTCCAGCACATCGAGGCGCCGGAGACGACGGCGCACGGCGCGCTTGTCAGGCACCTGACGGATACGGAGCCTTCCCGGTTCCAGCCGACAAACGTGATATTCTCACTGTTTCCGCCCCTGCCGGAGGCAATAAGGCATAAGGACAAAAGACGCGAGGAGTTGGTCAAAAGGGCTTTGCGGGATATCGAGGAATGGAAGAGGAGGCTCGATGGCTAACCACCTCCTGGAGTTCCTGCGCCACATGAAAAACGAGAAGGGCGCGTCCGACAACACGATAACGAGCTACGAAAACGATATCGAGCAGTTCTACGAGTACCTGCGCGGGCCGGACAAAAAGCCGCTCGACCTGACGGTTGTGGACAACCTGGACATACGCGGGTACCTGGCGCACCTCTCCCGGCTCGGGTTAAAGAAATCTTCCAGCCAGAGGAAGCTGGCCAGCATAAGGAGCTTCTTTAAGTATCTGTACCGCGAGGGTTCCATAGACAAGAACCCGGCGAAGCTGGTGGCGACGCCAAAGAAGGAAAAACTCCAGCCGGAGTTTCTGTCGGTGGACAACGCGAAGCTCCTGGTGGAAGCGCCGGATGGAGAAAAGCTTGAGGGCCTGAGGGACCGCGCGATACTAGAGACGTTCTATTCATCGGGCCTCAGGATATCGGAGCTTGCGGGGCTTGACAGGGACGACGTGGACTTCCGCTCGGGCGTACTGAAGGTCCTGGGCAAGGGCGACAAGGAAAGGCTTGTCCCCCTGGGGAGCAGGGCCTCGGATGCGGTAAGGGATTATATATCGGCGGCGGACGCCAGACCGGGAATCAGGACGCGCCCCGGCAACGGCGGAGGCGCCGCCCTGTTCCTCAACAAGACCGGCGGTCGCCTTAGCGTGCGGGGCATCAGGAGGGTCGTGGAGAACTACGTCCGTAAAACGGGACTGGGAGGAGAAGTCACCCCGCACACCCTACGCCACACCTTCGCGACGCATCTTCTTGGCGCGGGCGCGGACCTCCGGTCGATACAGGAGATGCTGGGACATGCCTCCCTGTCAACGACCCAGAAGTACACCCACGTGAACCTCGACCAGCTTATGGCGGTCTACGACAAGGCCCATCCAAGGGCCAAGAAGAAAAGGAGCTAGATGACGAATAACCGCGACATCCACGGGACGACAATACTCTGCGTCAGGAAGGGCGGGAAGGTGGCCATCGGCGGCGACGGACAGGTCACTATGGGCGCGACTGTCATGAAGCACAACGCGAGGAAGGTGCGGAGGCTCTATAATAACAGCGTCATAGCCGGGTTCGCCGGGGCGACGGCGGACGCATTCACGCTTATAGAGAAATTCGAAGGCAAGATAGAGGAATATAACGGCAACATCGCGAGGGCGTCCGTGGAGCTCGCAAAGGAGTGGCGGACGAACAAGATACTCAGGCAGCTGGAGGCCCTTCTGATTGTGGCCGACAAGACTAGCACCTTCATAATATCCGGGACCGGGGACGTGATAGAGCCGGAGGACGGCATAGCCGCGATAGGCTCCGGCGGCCCCTTCGCGCAGGCGGCGGCTAAGGCCCTCATCAAATATTCCCCGCTCGACGCATCCGGTATCGTGAAGGAATCGATGGCCATCGCGGCCGGTATATGCATATACACGAACCAGGAGCTTGTCCTGGAGGAACTATAATGAAGGAACTCTCGCCAAGGGAAGTCGTAACCGAGCTCGATAAGTACATAATAGGCCAGCACAAGGCGAAACGCGCCGTAGCGGTCGCGCTCCGCACGCGCTGGAGGCGGATGCGCCTCCCTGAGGAGCTAAGAGACGAGGTAGTGCCGAAGAACATAATCATGATAGGCTCAACCGGCGTGGGGAAGGCGGAGATCGCGCGGCGCCTGGCAAGGCTCGTGGACGCGCCGTTCATAAAGGTGGAGGCGTCGAAGTTCACCGAGGTAGGCTACGTCGGGCGGGACGTCGAGTCCATAATAAGAGACCTGACGGAGCAGTCGGTGGGCATGGTGAAGTCGGAGCACATGGGCACGGTGATGGAGAAGGCCGCAGCGGCAGCCGAGGAGCGGGTGCTGGACGCCCTCCTGCCGAAGCGGCGTTCCGATGCGTCCCTGGGCTTCCGGGAATCCGGGGGCTTCGACGCCACTGGCCAGACGGCGGAAACAATCGATACCGAACCGGCGACCCGCGAAAAGCTCAGGAAGCTCCTCCGGGACGGCAGGCTCGACGACCGTACGATAGATTTCGAGGTGAAGGAAAAGTCAGTGCCCATGGGCATAATCTCGAACATCGGCATGGAAGAGCTCGAGATAAGCCTCAAGGAGATGATGGGAAATATGTTCCCGGAGAAGTCCAAAAGGCGCACCCTGAAGGTGCCGGAGGCGCTCCGGGTGCTCACCCAGGAAGA
>JBEKYB010000061.1:0-7658 GCA_049511435.1 Nitrospirota bacterium
TGGACGTTGACCCTCAGAGCATGGTATAGGATTGGGCCGCCGACCGTCATTCCCGCGAAGGCGGGAATCCAGCGAATTTTGCTTGCGCTTTTAAATTATTGTATACCGTATTTTCTATCTGTTATGATGAAGTCGAGCAAAGGAGATCACCTATGGATCTAGATCTTTGGATTGGAGTCCCTGTGGCCTTCGTGACTGCTAATGTTTTGGCCGTCATTGTAAATAGAAAATGGCCATCGATATCCTATTTTTGGATGTTGGTTTACTTTATTGTTATAAATATAATCGGGTATATTTGGTTACATGTATGGAGATTAAAACTGGACCCGTATATTTGGCAACATGTATTGAGAGGGGACTTGGCTTTTCCGTTATCTTTATTTTTTTATGACTTTGAATGTTTTCTGTTTTTGTTTTTTTTACTATCATCACTTTTAATTTTAAAGATGTCAAAGATAAACACAGGGATGGAAATCGTTATTATTTGTTTCGTCACATGGGTAATTTATATTATTCAAATAACCATATGGAGTTATCCTGGAACCGATACTGGGGACATGTATGGTTTATTTATTGCCCTTATTGTAATTATATCTATTTTTTTGGTGCCATTGAACCTTATTATAGTTCTTTATATTAATAGAATATTTTGTAAAATATTTTGGAAACCCTCGACGCCATAAAGATACGCGACCTGGAGGTGCAGGTTTATCAGTCCAAGACCGGCTACCGGTTCTCGCTGGACGCGCTCCTTCTGGCGGATTTTCCGGATATCAAATCCTGCAAGAACATTCTTGAGCTAGGCGCGGGGAGCGGCGTCGTATCGCTCCTCCTGGCGAAGAAATATCCGAAGGCCAAAGTCCTGGGCGTGGAGGTGCAGGAGGCCCTTTTCGGGCGGGCGGTCAGGAATGCGGAAATCAACGGCCTCACGGGCAGGGCCCAGTTCATCCACGAGGACCTGAAGAACCTCCCGAAAAAACTTCCGCACGGTGGCTTCGAACTCGCGGTAATGAACCCGCCGTTCCGGAGGCCGGGCACGGGCAGGATAAGCCCCGGCGACGAGCGCGCCCTTGCCCGGCATGAGCTTAAGGGCGGTATAAAAGAGATAGTAAGGACATCCTTCGCCATGCTGAAAAACCGGGGCAGGCTATGCCTTGTATACCACCCCGAGAGGCTCCCGGAGCTTTTCAGGGTGCTCCATGCCCATTCTTTCGAGCCGAAGCGCATGCTGACGGTCCACTCCCACAAAGGCGACATGGCCAGGATAGCCCTCGTCGAGGCCGTAAAGGGAGGCGCGCCGGGGCTTAAAGTCATGCCGCCACTGCTCATATACGCAAGGGAGCGCGAATATACACCCGAGATGCGCCTTTTCTACGGCCTGCCGCTGACTTGACGCATACCCGCTGACGGTGCTAACCTTTATAATTAACAGGTGATAAATTAACTTTTGACCTCGAAATGGAGGAGGGAAAAGATATGGAGAGAAAAGGTGCCGCAACTATGCAGGGAAGGCCCGTGACCCTTATAGGGCCGGAAATTAAAAAGGGCGATACCGCCCCAGACTTCACCTGCATCAACACCAGGCTAAGCCCGGTGAAGCTGTCGGACTCGAAGGGTAAGATAAGGGTCTTGGCGTCGGTGCCGTCGCTCGATACCACTGTGTGCAGCAAGGAGACAATCAAGTGGAACGACGAGGCGGAAAAGCTCTCGGACGGCAGGGTGGTGTGGATGACGATAAGCATGGACCTGCCCTTCGCGCAGAAACGCTTTATCGAGGACGAAGACGTGCAGAACCTCGTGGTCCTCTCCGACCACAGGGAGGCTTCGTTCGGCAGGAACTACGGCGTACTGATGAAAGACGAGAGGCTTTTGAACAGGGCCATATTCGTCGTGGACGATGAAGATACCGTCAGGTACGTCGAATATCTTAAGGAAAACAGCGAGTTCCCCAATTTCGATGCGGCGCTCAAGGTCATTACGGACCTCTTGTCCCAGTCCCGGAGAGCCGCGGCGTGAATCAAAGATATGGTTGCCTTTCCCGGTGAGGGTGTGATAAAATCTGCCCTCATCTTTTTTGTGAAAGGCCCATTTAATGCCTCGTCTTGGCCGTTTAGGCCTGCTAATATACATCAGCCTTGCAGCTTCGCTCTGCTTTTTTGCGGCGGCGCCTAACCCGGCAAACGCTGACAGTTCGTTCATACCCCTTCCCGTTTTTGCCACTTCGCGGAACGGGGGGAACGATTACGGGGCGATGCCGATTTGGCTTCTGAAGGATACCAGCGAATACGTATACGGCATAATAGCCCCCTCTGTAACCTATAACGCACAGACGGGCACCAGCTTTGACTTCAGATACCTAGGATACCCCACGCCCGACAAGAACTACAGGATATTCATAAGCCGCTCGACCGAAGTGGACCAGGAATATACCGCGGAGTACTGGGACAACAAGTTCCTCGACGGCAAGTTCAGGTTATATGCGAGGCTCAGCTTTTTCCGGGACTCCCAGTACCGCTTTTTCGGCCTCGGGCCCCAGAGCCGTGAAGCGGACGAGACCGACTATTCGGATGTCGAGTTCACTCCGGCCTTCAAGCTCGGGTATCGTCTCCCGCACAACTTCGAGCTCTCGTACGGTGAGACGCTGAGGTGGGTTACGATAAGGCCCGGCACAGTGAACTCGCTCCCCTACATCCAGGACAGGTTCCCGAAGCTGCAGGGCATAGACGGCGGCGCCGCGATAGAGCGGCGCCTTACGCTCTCTTACGACACGAGGGACGATGAGGTATTCCCCAGTAGGGGCTGGTACGCCAACGCCTTCGAGGAACTGCTGCAGAGCTTCACGCACGACAGGGTCTTCACGCGCACGGGCGGCGATGTGCGGAAGTTCTATACGCTGGATGATGACAAGAGGTTTATCACGGTCGTGAAGGCGGCGGTAGAGGTGACGGGCGGCCGGAATATACCGTTCTGGGAAGAGAGCACCATAGGCGGCGAGAACACGCTGAGGGGCTTCGGCGATTACCGCTACCGGGACAACAACTTCATCCTCCTTAATCTCGAAGAGCGGATAAGGCTTTTCAGGTGGCATCTCTTCGGCGTCTGGAGCGAATGGGAGGCGGCGCCCTTCGTGGATGTCGGCAAGGTTTTCAGCTCGTTCAGGAAGGACTTTTTCGAGGACTACCAGTTTAATCCAGGCATAGGTTTCCGGGCCATAGTCCAGCCGAATATAGTCGGGCGGGTGGACATAGGCTATGGGCATGACGGCCTGGCCGCCTTCGTGGGGCTGGATTTTCCGTTCTGAGGCTTCTGGAGGTATGATGAAGGTTTTTTTAGCCGAATACGCCGGTTTTTGCATGGGGGTGCAGCGGGCCATAGACCTCGCGCACAAGACCGCGTCCGAGGAGGCCGCGCCGGTATTCGTCCTGCACGAGATAGTGCATAACAAGAGCGTAGTCCGGGACTTAGAGAAAGAGGGCGTGAAGTCCGTGGACCGCGTGGACGAGGTGGAGAAGGGGACGCTCATCATCAGCGCGCACGGGGCAGCCCCGGACGTGATAGAAAAGGCAAAGGCGAAGGGGCTGAAGGTCGTTGACACAACGTGCCCGCTCGTGTCCAAGATAGACCGGATAATAAAGCGGCTGGCCTCCGAGGGATATACCATCTTCCTCCTGGGCGACAAAGACCATGCCGAGGTAAAAGGCCTGAAGGCGGTCGCCCCGGAGCACACCATCGTCTTCAGGCACGAGATAGAATCGCTCCCCGATGTGAGCGGGCCCGTGGCGCTCGTGTCCCAGACGACCCAGAACATAAAATACTTCGAGGAGGTGGTGGAGAAGATGAAGCTCCGCTACCCGCAGGTCGAGGTATACAATACAATCTGCGACGCCACGGAGAAGAGGCAGAACTCCGTCCTCGAGCTCGGCAAGCACGTCGAGATTATAATCACCGTCGGCTCCAGGAACAGCGCGAACAGCAAACGTCTCCAGGAGGTCGCCTCGACCGTCGCGCCGAAATCATACCTCGTGGACAACGCAAACGAACTCGACCCGGACTGGTTCAGGGGCATAAAAAAAGTCGGTGTCACTGCCGGGGCCTCAACCCCGGACATACTCATAGAAGGAGTCATACAGCGAATAAAGGAAATAGGGGGGACAGTAGGATGAAGGTAATGCTTCTTAACCCGCCGTCGTTCGACGACTTCGACGGCGGAGCCGGCTCGCGCTACCAGGCCACGCGCGAGGTACGCTCGTTCTGGTATCCCACCTGGCTTGCCTATCCGGCGGGTATGCTCCCGGACTCGCGCGTCCTGGATGCGCCCGCTTCTGGGATGGACGTGGCGAAGACGCTTTTGGCCGCCAGGGATTTCGACCTGTTCGTCCTCTACACCAGCACCCCTTCGCTCATGAACGACAGCGCGTTTGCATTAAAGCTCAAGGAGCAGAACCCGGAGGCGCTGGTCTGCTTCGTGGGGCCGCACCCGAGCGTGCTGCCGGAAGAGACGCTCGGCGCTGCGCCGGGGGTGGATTTCGTCGTGAGGGGGGAGTTCGATTACGTGGTCGTGGAGGCGGCCCAGGGCACGCCGCTCAGGGACATAGCGGGCATAAGCTATCGGGACGGGGACGGCAAGGTCGTCCACAACCCGGACAGGCCGCTCATAAAAGACCTTGACGCCCTCCCGTTCGTCTCGGAGGTCTACAGGCGCGACCTCGACTACAGGGAGTACGAGATACCCTGGATACAGTACCCGTATGTCTCAATCTACACCGGCCGGGGTTGTTCGAGCAAATGCGTATACTGCCTGTGGCCGCAGACGTACTCCGGTAACAAATACAGGACGAGGAGCGCCGATAACGTCATAGAGGAAGTGAAATACATCGTAAAGAATTTCCCTGAGGTAAAGGAGATATTCTTCGACGACGACAACTTCGCGGAAGACCAGACGCGAGCCGTTGAGATAGCCCTCAAGATGAAGCCGCTCGGCATAAGCTGGGGCTGCAACTCCAAGGTGAGTGTCAAATACGAGACCCTGAAGGCCATGCGCGAGGGAGGTATGCGCGTCATCATGGTCGGGTACGAGACAGGCGACCAGGACATCCTGAATAACGTTAGGAAAGGCACGACAATAGAGCAGGCGCGGGCCTTCACGAAGAACTGCAAGGACCTGGGCATACTAGTGCACGGGGCGTTCGTCCTGGGCCTGCCGGGCGAGACAAGGGAGACGATCGACCGCTCCATCAGGTTCGCCTGCGAGATGGACCCGGAGACGATACAGGTCTCGCTCGCGTCGCCCTATCCGGGGACGAAGTTTTACGACCTCTGCGTGGATAAGGGCTACATCAAGCCGGAGAGCATGGTCAACAGCAGCGGCTACCAGAGCTTCGTGATAGACTATCCGGAGATATCGCGCACGGAGATTTTCATGGCCGTCGAAAAATTCTACAAGAAGTTCTATTACAGGCCGAAGTATGTCGCCAAGGTGCTTTTAAAGGCGCTCATGGATTCGAGCGAGCGAAAGAGGATATACCGCGAGGCGAAGGAGTTCTATGGGTTCATAGCGAAGAGGAGGGAGGCCGTCAAGGCCGTCACGGGCCGCTGAGCCACCCATTGGCAACAGTAGAACCGGTAACGTTTATGCCCAGGGTTTTGGCTTACATATGGTTGGCTGCGTCAGTTATTTTTATGGCCGCCACGGCGTATGCCGCGACGGTTGAGGACGTGACAAGGGCGCTTGACAATGCCCAGAACGCGTCCGATATCTCGCGCGAAGCTGCCGTAATAGAATCCATGATAAAGGCAGGAGACCGAGGGCCGGATGTCTATACCCAGCTCGCGCGCGCATATTACCTGCTGGGCGAAGGAGAGCCGGGCAAACAGAAGAAGCTCGCATATTTAGAAAAGGCCGCAGCAGCCGCGGACAAGTCGCTGGCGCGGAAAAAGGACCCGGTTGCGCTCTATTGGCGGTCCATGGCGCTCTTACAGGAGGCAGATGCGACCGGCGGTCTCAGGGCGCTTTCGATGGTCAAGGAGGCGCTGAGGGGCCTGGAAGAAGTGGCAAAAACAGCCCCCCGTTACGACGAGGCGGGGGCGTACAGGAGCTGGGGCAAGGTACTTATCGACGCACCGGGATGGACATTCATAGGCGACAAGAAAAAGGGGATGGCCCTCCTCCAAAAGGCGAAAGAAATAGCTCCTGACAACCTCGTGAACAGGCTTTACCTCGCCCAGGCATTCATCAAGAACGGCCTCCGCGCCGAGGCCAGGACCGAGGCTCAGTATATAGTCTCCGCCCCGCTAAACCAGAAGAACCTCAAGGATGACCTGGAAACCAAGGACGAGGCCGAAAAACTCCTTAAGGAGGGTCTTTAATCCTTGGCGCAGGCCCTTCTCCGCATATTCCTCTTCACCCTCTGGATAGCCGCGGCGGCATACTATTTCATCTCCGCCTTCTGCCTGGCGTCTTTTTATAGACGGAAAAAGGAAGTCCCTTCATATCTCCCTCCCATGACGGTCCTTAAACCCCTGAAGGGAATTGATGAAAAGACCGTGGAAAACCTGCTCAGCTTTCTTAATCAGGATTACCCGGCATTCCAGGTGATTTTCGGGGTCACGGACGGTACGGACCCGGCCAGGGAAGTTGCAGCCGGACTAGCCGCAAATCATCAGGGGATAGACATAGAAGTCGTGGCGGCCCCGACCGAGGCGCAGAACGAAAAAGCGGGCAACCTGGCCAACATGTGCCGGCATGCGAAATATGATATAATAGTGATTGCCGACGCGGATATGCATGTCGGGCCGGACTATCTGAGGACGATAGCGGGCGGTTTTGACGGGCCTGAGGTCGGACTTGTCACCTGTCCGTACCGGGCTGCCCGGCCCGAAAGCATGGGCGCCGCATTCGAGTCTCTCACAATAAACTCGGACTTCCTGCCGTCGGTGACGGTGGCCGAGCGGCTTGAAGGATTAAGCTTCGGGCTCGGGGCCACCATGGCCGTAAGGCGCGAGGCCCTGGCGGAAATAGGCGGTTTTGAAGCACTCGCCGATTACCTTGCCGACGACTATCAGTTAGGCAACAGGGTCAAGAGGTCCGGTTATTCGCTACGTCTTTCAAGATACGTCGTGGACAGCGTGCAGGGCCAGGAAAGCCTATCCGGCTATTTCTCGCATCAGCTCCGCTGGGGCAGGACCTATCGGGCATGCAGGCCCGGCAGCTACTTCTTGTCGGTACTTACAAAGGGAACCGCATTTGCGGTCTTTTTCCTAGTCGCTTCCGGGTTCTCCATCGCAGGCTGGGCCGTCCTCGGGACGGACCTGGCAATGAGGTATTGCCAGGCACTTTACATGGAGGCCCGGCTGATAAGGGCTCCCGGCGTGATGAAATATTACTGGCTCCTGCCTTTGAAGGACCTCCTCTCCTTCATCATCTGGGGCCTGAGTTTTACAGGTAATACAGTCAGATGGAAAGACTCGAGGTACAGGATAGATTCGGAAGGCAGGATGAAGCGGCTAAGCGGGAAGCACTCATGAAAACTACCCCACAACAAGGTACATCCGAACATGAAAAAAATCCTCTTCGTGGACGATGAACCCAATGTCCTGGCCGCCATTCAGCGCCAGCTCTTCCAGCAATTTGCCGTGGACATCGCCGTCGGCGACGAGGC
>JBEKYB010000062.1:0-7627 GCA_049511435.1 Nitrospirota bacterium
CTGGATACGGGAAACGAGTGGGGCGGCGGAACAAACAGCCTCATAGAGCTTCTGAAACGCCTGGACCGGGAAAAGTATAACATCTCCGTCCTTTTTTACAGGAACTTTAAGAAGGGACGGGATTCGGACATAAAAACCGCCATAGAAGGCCTGGGCTTCGAGTTTATGGTCCTGGAATCTCCCAGGCCGTTTATAAAAAACTTGGTAAAAGAGGCCGTCAGGCCGTTTCTCTGGAGAAAGGGGCCGCGCGAGGCGTTCTTCGCCAGGATTGACTACCGTTTCCGGGTAAATGTAAACGCCCGGAGGATTACGGGCATCATCAGGGAGCGCGGCATTGACCTCCTGTACATGAACAACCAGCCCAAGTCGAACCTCGAAGGGATAATCGCGGCCAGGGACGCGGGCATAAAATGCCTCCAGCACGTACGTATCAGGGCCGGACTGTCGCAGTTCGAGGTGGATGCCGTCAACGGGCAGGTAACGAGGCTTATTTGCGTATCGGAGGGAGTAAAAGACGACCTCCTGATGCAAGGAGTAGACAGCAGGAAGATGACCGTGGTCTATAACGGGATAGACCCGGCTTCGAATCCCAGGCGCGGACGGGCCGAGGTCCGGTCCGAGCTTGGCGTCGGGGAAGACGAGGTGCTGGTGGGCTCCGCCGGGACACTGACTGGCCGGAAGCTATTCGGGGATTTGATAACGGCGGTCTCGAAGATAAAAGACTTGCCCTTAAAAGGCGTGGTAGTCGGCGACGGCCCGGATAAAAACGCGCTCAAGGCGGGCATAGCCAGGGCAGGACTGGACTCAAGGTTCCTGTTCCCGGGCTTTAAGGATGACCCGCTCTCCTATATCAACGCGATGGATATATTCGTCCTCCCCTCCAAGCGGGAAGGCCTGCCCAGGGTCATACTGGAAGCGATGCTTTTGGGTAAGCCGGTCGTCGCCTGCAGGATACCGGGGCCCACCGAACAGGTCGTCCACGGGGTTAACGGGTATCTCTATGAAGTGGGCGACACGGGCGCGCTCGCGGAATATATCTCAGGGCTGGCCTCGTCTACTGCGCTCAGGGAGCGTATGGGCGCAGCGGGGAGACGGACGGCGCTCGAGAAGTTCTCCATGGACGCTTATGTGCGCGGCGTGAGCCGCATCCTTGATGAAACGCTGGAGTGATTAAGCGATTATATGTTCTATATACTTCTGACATATCTTTTTTATCCGCTTCTCTGGCCGCTGATGGCCATCAAAAAAAGGCACGGCCTGCGCCGGGTACTGGTAATTCAGCGTACCCAGATAGGCGACCTGATTTATTCGACGGGTATATTCAGGGAGATAAAGAAGAAATATCCGGAGGTGCGCCTGACGGCGCTTATAAAGCCCGTTACAAAATGCCTGCTGGAGAACAACCCATATGTTGACGAGGTCATCTGCCTTGACGAGAAGAGGTATACAGGCATTATAGGGCTGGCAAGGTTTTCGGCACTACTTTACAGGGGCCATTATGATGCGGTATTGGCGCTTAACCCAAGGGTACAATACGCTATCGCTCCTGTCTGGGCGCTGGTACCGAAGCGCATATCGCTCATCCCGGATTTCGGCAACCTCTCGGCGGTCTCGGACACCTCGAGGTCGGCGCGTCACAGACGCCTGCCGTTCATGCCCAGGTACTACGGCGTCAACTACGCCCTTGCCATGCGGCTTCATACCCACGTCGAAAGGCATGTCGCCGGGAACCTCCTGATAGCGACCTACATGAGGATGCTCAGGCCGCTCGGCATATACACCGAAGACCTTTCAAAGGATGTGTACAAGTCTCCCGACGCGGATGAGGCCGTGGACGAATTTTTCAAGGGCCGGGCCGTTGGCTGCAAAACCCTTGTCGGAATAGCCGTCACGAGCGGGAAGAAAATGAAAGAGCTCGGCCCGGCCAAGATTGCCAGGATAGCCGACGGATTGACATCGAGGGATGACGCGGGCGTGGTCTTCATAGGGGGCGGAGGCGACAGGGAGAAGGCGGACGAGGCGCTGTCGCTCTCCATGAGCCGGGAGAAGATAATCGATTCCACGGGGCGTTTCAGGCTCAACCAGCTCCCGGCGCTCCTTGAAAGGCTTTCTCTTTTCATCGGCGTGGATTCCGGAATAACTTACATGGCCGATGCGCTTAATGTGCCAATCGTAAGCATAGCCGGGCCTGCGGAAATGAACGACCAGCGTCCGATAGGCCGGGACGTGGTCATAATCCGGAAAAAACTAAAATGCGCGCCGTGCGTCCATCCTTTCAGGGCGCCGTTTGACTGCGCAACGGGCACGAGGGAATGCATCGAATCCGTATCGCCCGAAGAGGTCTTGGCTGCGGCGGAGAGACTGCTGAAACATGGTCAGGGATTATGATGCGCATTCTTTTTTATGCATCGAGCTTCCTGCCGACGGTGGGCGGTGCGGAGATAATGCTGCATAACCTCGCGTCTTCCTTGTCGGAGCGCGGGCACAAGGTAGCCGTCCTCGCGCCGCATGTAAGGGGCGCGGACAATAAAATAGATGCGGACTACCGCCTGATCAGGTACCAAAGACCATCGTCTAAGAGGTTCCTGGTCAGGCAGGTCCTCCCGTGGCTCGTCAAAGAAAGGCTCCTCCACGGCGTGGATGTCCTCCACTGCCACGGGGCATATACGCCGGGTTACGTCGGAGCCAGCTTCAAGGCGGCCTTTAAAACCCCTTTGGTGATAAGGCCGCACGGGGCGGATATACTGCCCGGAGAGCATATAATGGCGGACGCGCGGCTCTCAGTCCGGGCGGTGAAGGCCCTCAGGGCGGCCGATAAAGTGGTTGCTCAGACCGCCGAGCTTAAAGGGATAGTCACGGGCCTCGGCGTAGATGACGGGAATGTGGTCATCATCCCGAACGGCGTCAGGACCTCCGACTATGACGGGGCCGCCGGAGCGGAACCCAGCATCGGCAGGTACGTCCTGGCCCTGGGCAGCTTGACCAGGAAAAAAGGCTTCGACCTCCTGATAAACGCGATGGCCATCGTGGCGAAAGAGGACGCCGGCGTGATGCTTCTTATCGCGGGGGAGGGGCAGGAGCGGAAATATCTTGAGCGTCTGGTGCTGAGCCTCGGCCTTCAGGGCAGGGTCGTCTTCACCGGCATCATATCGGGACAGGAGAAAATCGACGCCGTAAAGGGCTGCAAGTTCGGCGTATCGTCGTCCAGGAGGGAGCCTTTTTCCAATTCCAACCTTGAGTTCCTCGCGGCGGGAAAGCCGCTGGTCGCCACACGGGTCGGCGGGAACGTTGAGGTGGTGAAGGATGGGCTAAACGGCTTCCTTGTCGAGCCGGAGGACCCGCAGGCCCTGGCTGGTGCAATGGTCAAGGTCCTTAAAGACGAAAGGCTCAGGCAGACCATGGGAGAGAACTCCAAAAAAGAGGCGGCGCGTTTTGAGTGGGATAAGATAGTTGACATGTACGAGAAGCTTTATCAGTCTCTTATGGTGAACCGATGAGGATAAATAACCAGAGGAAGGCGTATGAGCTCCTGCTTAAGCAAGAGGGCGTCGTAAGGGCACTCGACATCGGCTGCGGCCCGAAGAAGTTTGGGCCCGCGATAGGGGTCGATATCAAAAAACATGACGGCATCGACGTCGTGGCGGACATGATAAGGTCGCCCTTCCCCTTTAAAGCGGGCAGCTTCGACCTTGTAGTCGCAAACCATTTCATAGAGCACGTGGACGATGTATGCTCTCTGATGATGCAGATACACAGGGTGCTGAGACCCGGCGGGCTCGCGGTCATCAGGACGCCGTACTTTGCATCGCCGGGTTCTTTCCAGGACCCCACGCACAAATGGCACCTCACCATGAAGAGCATGGACTATTTCGTCGAAGACAGCCCCCTGTGCCTGAGCGGCCTGCCGGGATACTTCAGGAAGGTCTATTCCGGCCTCGAATTCGGGACGGGGCCTTTTCAGTTTATCGGGCGGGCGCTCTGTGGCCTCTCAAAAGGGTATTACGAGGATAACTTCTCGCAGATCTTCCCGGCAAGGGTACTGGTCAGCACGTTGATGGCGGTCAAGTGATAAGGCTACTCCATACGGAATCTTCCATGAACCTGGGCGGCCAGGAGCTGCGGATACTCCTGGAGATGGAGCAGCTTGCCGGGCGAGGTTTTGAGTCGCTACTGGCGGCGATGCCCGGAAGCCGGATATTAGGCAAGGCCAGGTCCATGGGTTTCACGGCCTATCCCGTTAAAATGCGCGGGAGCTTCGACCCGGCCGCCGTGTCCGGTTTCATGAGGCTCATTAAATCGGAAAAGGTGGATATAATAAACGCCCACGGCTCGAAGGACGGGTGGAGCGCGGGTGTTGCGGCCAGGCTTCTGGGCAGGAAGGTGGTGCGCTCCCGCCACGTGGCAAACCCGGTGCGCGCGCATGTCTTCGGCAGGGTCGTCTACGGGGCGCTCTGCGACCGGATAATCACCACGAGCGATTCGATAAAGGCCGGGATGGCGGCGCGCGGCGTCCCGGCGGATAAGATAATACCGGTGCCCACCGGGGTGGACATAAGCAAGTTCAACCCGGCTGTCAGGAAAGGCGGCTTCCGTGCCGGGCTGGGCATTGGCGCGGAAGTGCCGCTCGTGGGGATGGTGGCCGTCCTGAGGGGCGACAAGGGGCCTGATATATTCGTAAAGGCGGCGGAGCTGGCCCTCGCGTATAGACCGGACGTCGTTTTCGCGCTCGTCGGGGACGGATGGAAGAAAAGCGAGCTGGATGATATGGTGCGGGCATCCGGCCTGGACACGCGCATCCTACTCACCGGACGAAGAGAAGATATCCCGTCGGTCATGGCCGACCTTGACGCTCTTGTCCTGCCCGCCAGGGCTCCGGAGGGCGTGCCGCAGGTCGTGCTCCAGGCGCACGCCATGAAGCTCCCGGTAATAGCCTCGGACGTAGGGGGGATTAACGAGGTGGCGGTGGATATGGAGACGGCTTTGACCGTCCCGCCCGGAGAGCCGGGCCCGCTTGCGGACGCAATCCTGAGAATATTGGGCGACAAGGAGCTGGGCGCATCGCTTGCAGAGGCCGGCTACCGGCTTGTTATGGAGAAGTATACGCTTAATATTATGCTCGACCGCATGGAAGCCGTATACAGGAGCCTGGCGTGAAGAAAGTATCGGTACTTCATACGGAGGCCTCCACCGGCTGGGGCGGTCAGGAGATAAGGGTGCTCGACGAGATGCTCGGGATGCGCGCCCGAGGCTACGAACTGGCGATAGCGGCGGCGCCGGGCTCCGCCATAATAGCCAGGGCGGCGCGGGCCGGTATCGACGCATACGCGGTGGACATGGGAAGGCGGGGCATGGTCCGGGGCGTACGCGACATCATGCGGATAATTAAGACCAGGAAAATCGCAATCATAAATACCCATAGCTCGAAGGACAGCTGGATGGGCTCGGTCGCGGGCAGGCTCTCTGGCATAAAAGTCCTAAGGACCAGGCACATATCCTCCGATTTTAACGTAAACCCGTTTACCCGGCTGATATACGGGCGGCTCTGCGACGGGATAATAACGACCGGAGGCTTCATAAAGGACCAGGTTGTGCGCGAGCTGGGCATAAACCCCCGTAAGGTCCATCCAATCCCAACGGGTATAGACGGCTCCAGGTTCTCGAATACGGGAGGCCCGGAAATACGCGGGGAGCTGGGCATTCCCGAAGGCTCGAAGGTAATCGGCATAGCCGCGGCGCTCCGGAGCTGGAAGGGTCACGAGTACATCCTCCGGGCAATGCCCGAGGTGCTGCGGGAGTTCCCTGACACGAGGCTTATCGTGGCCGGGGAAGGCGACATGCGCATCTTTATTGAAGGTCTTACCGGGGAACTCGGCATATCGGGCGCGGTAATAATGACGGGGCACAGGGACGACATAAACAGGGTCATAGCCGCCTTCGATATCTCCGTCATGGCGTCTTACGCCTCCGAGGGAGTGCCTCAGTTCGCGCTCCAGTCGATGGCTATGGGCAAGCCCTTAATAGGCACCGCCGTGGGCGGGATACCCGAGGTAATAAAAGACGGAGTCAACGGGATAATAGTGCCGCCCCGGGACTATTCCGCAATCGCCGCGGCGGTTATAGGGCTGCTGCGGGATGAGGCACTTGCAAGGCGAATGGGCGAGGAGGGGGCTAAGATGTTCCTGGCGGCCCATACGTCCGAGAAGATGCTCGATAAGCTGGAAGCTCTGTACGGGGAGCTACTGGCATGAAAATCGCCGTGGCATCCATCAGGTTCGATACCCTGGGCGGGAGCGAGAGGCGGACGTGGCAGCTTGTTAAAGGTCTTGTCGGGGCGGGCCATCAGGTGGAGATATTCGCCGCCCGCGCTCCGGGTATCGACCTTCCGGTCAAAGTGAATATCGTGCCGATGCTCCCAGGGCCGTCGTTCCTCAAGATATTGAGCTTTACCGCCAACCTGCGTGATACATTGGCCGGAAGAGGCGATATAGATATTGTCCATAACCAGATCCGCCCGTTCACTAAGGACATAGTAACGGTAGGCGGCGGCTGCCATGCCGAATACCTGGAGCGGACGGGCAAGCGTCTTCATTTCATTAACCCTCGGGACATTGCCGTCCTCGGGATGGAGCGGGAGAACTACCGGGACGGGGGTTGCAGGGCCGTCATCACCAATTCTGAGCTGGCAAAGGCGGGGATACTCAGGTTTTATCCCATCCCGCCGGAGCGGGTGTCCGTCGCCTACAACGGCGTAGACCACGAAAGGTTCAACCCGGAGGCCGCATCCTCCTCTCGCGCCGAAATCAGGGCCAGGTTCGGCCTTTTGGACGAGCCGGTAGCGCTTTTCATGGGGGCGGGGTTCAGGAGGAAGGGACTTGTGACGCTTATAAAGGCGCTGCCGCTTGTCAAAACAATGGACCGCGAGATAAACAGGCTTAAGGTGCTGGTGGCTGGCAGTGACGCTCCGGGGCCGTACATGCGGCTGGCAGGGAGGCTTGGGGTTTCGGACAGGCTTATTTTCACAGGACACACGGCATCCCCTGATAAGTTCTACGGCGCGGCCGATATATTCGTCCTGCCGACTAAATACGACCCGTTTTCAAACTCGGCGCTGGAGGCCATGGCCTGCGGCCTGCCGGTAATCACGACCGCGGCAAACGGCGTGTCCGAGATAATCGAGGACGGGGTGAACGGGTTCGTCCTGGATAACCCCGAGGATTTTGCCGGCCTGGCGGCTACGCTTGGGTATCTTTCCTGCGAAAAGGCCCGGCGGAAGGCGGGTGACGAGGCGTCAAATACGGCAAAAGGCTTCACCTGGGATAAGACCCTGGATAAGACGCTGGAAGTTTATCGCGCTTCCATGTGATTTTTCACTTTTCTTTCTCGTCCTGAAATTATAGAATAACCGGGTTTGGCGTAAATTCCCGGCTGGCAGTTACCTAAGGAGAGGATTTTGGACAAAAATAGCCTTCTGAACTGCTTCGGCAGGTTTACGGAAGCAAAGATACTCGTGGTCGGCGACGTCATGCTGGACCATTTCATATGGGGAAAGGTGTCGAGGATTTCCCCCGAGGCGCCCGTACCGGTCGTGGACATCCATAACGAGTCCCTGATGCTGGGCGGTGCCGCC
>JBEKYB010000063.1:0-7597 GCA_049511435.1 Nitrospirota bacterium
CATCTTGTCCAGATGCCGAATGATATCGTTCCAGCC
This sequence comes from Nitrospirota bacterium, assembly GCA_049511435.1. GTDB lineage: Bacteria > Nitrospirota > JACRHJ01 > JACRHJ01 > JACRHJ01 > JBEKYB01. The sequence continues at coordinate 37 of JBEKYB010000063.1, forward strand.
GCTCGGGGAGGGGCATGTGAAGGCGCTCCTCATGCGCGAGAAGGGGATGCCCGAAGCCGCCGCCGGCCTTGTTGCCCGGATGACCGGCGGGCGGGTGGGCCAGGCCCTCGATGCCGACCCAGAGGATATATCGGCTAAGCGCAATGATTTCCTTAGGATTCTGGAAGCGATAACCGGAAAAGGCGCCTCGGCGGTGCTCGGGGAGGCCGAGAAGGCCGCGAAGGACGAATCCCGCCTTGAGGACTTCATATTTTTTGGGACAATGTGGTTCCGGGATATACTTATATTAAGTGTAGGCGGAGACCCCGGTTTGGCGTATAATGAGGATATTGTGGGGTTACTTTGGGAATGGGCCGGGCGGCTCAGCCCGTACCGGTGCGAGGAGGCCCTGATGCTGCTCCGTCAGGCGGGCCAGTCCCTCGATAGGACATTTAACCGCCGGTTTCTGGCGGAAGAGCTTTTTTTCAGGTTTAAGGAGGAGGTGCTGGCTTAGCCCGCGCTTTTTGAAAGATGTATAATATTGTAGGCGTACGTTACAGGGAAGGCTGCAAGGTCTATAACTTCGATTCCGGCGAAATCCCGCTCTCTTTGGGCGATACGGTAATAGTGGACTCCGAGCAGGGCGTTGGCGTGGCCACCGTAGTCACCGATGTGCGCCCGGAGGAGCGCGGCCCAGGCGATAAGCCGCTTAAGAAGATCCTCCGGAAGGCGACCGACGACGACAGGCGGAGGATGCAGAAGAACGAGGCCATGGAGGAAGAGGCCTTTAAGGTGTGCCAGCAGAAGGTGCTGGAGCGCGAGATGATAATGAAGATCGTCCGCGTCGAGTGGGCGTTCGACAACTCGAAGGCCACGTTCTACTTCACCGCCGACGGCCGGGTGGACTTCAGGGACCTGGTAAAGGACCTCGCGCACCGGTTCAAGATCAGGATCGAGATGCGCCAGATTGGCGTCCGGGACGAGGCGAAGATGATTGGCGGTTTCGGGCCGTGCGGCAGGCAACTTTGCTGTTCAAGCTTCCTTCGGGATTTCGAGCCCGTGTCCATAAGGATGGCGAAGAAACAGGACCTGGTCCTGAACCCGGCGAAGATTTCCGGCATATGCGGCAGGCTGATGTGCTGCCTCGGATACGAGTACAGCTTCTACGACGACGCCAAAAGGGACGGGAAGAGGCGGCAGAGGGAAGCTGTTGCCGACAGGCCGGCGGAGGAGCTGGCCGCCCCGGCAGAGGCGGTTGCTTCGGCCCCCCCGGCCGCTAACGCCGCTGCCGATGACAAGACGGCCGGAGATAAGCACAAAAAGAAGAGAAACGCCTGGAAGAAAAGGCGCAGGAAGAAGACAGGCGCGGGCGCTCCCGCCGAAGGCGGAGGCGGACAGAAGCCGCCAGAGAAGTGATAAAATAACTCAAAGGAGTTTATGGCCGATACATTCTACATCACCACGCCGATATACTATGTCAACGATGTCCCGCACATAGGCCACGCATATACGACCGTCGCAGCCGATACGATGGCCCGATACATGAGGCTTACCGGCCGTGAGGTCTTCTTCCTCACCGGAACGGACGAGCACGGGCAGAAGGTGGAAAAGACCGCGGCGGACAAGGGGATGACCAACCGGGAGTTCGTGGATTCCATTGTCCCCCGGTTCCGCGGCCTGTGGGAAAAGCTCGATATCGAACCCGACGACTTCATCAGGACTACCGAGGAGAGGCACGTGCGCGCCGTGCAGCACATGTTCAGCGTGCTGAAGGACAAGGGCGACATATACAAGGGCGAGTACGAGGACTGGTACTGCGTGCCGTGCGAGAGCTTCTGGACTTCGCTGCAGCTCGGGAAGGGCGACACCTGCCCGGACTGCGGCAGGCCGGTCGAAAAACTGAAGGAGGAAAGCTACTTCTTCAGGCTGAGCAGGTACGGCGGCGAGGACGGCGAACTGACCAGGTATCTTGAGGCCAACAGGGACTTTGTCGTGCCGGAATCGAGGTTTAACGAGGTGCTGAGCTTCGTAAAGGGCGGGCTTCGAGACCTCTCCATTTCCCGTACCTCGTTCAAGTGGGGCGTACCCGTCCCCGGCGACGAAAAGCACGTCATATACGTCTGGCTGGACGCGCTGATGAACTATCTGACGGCGCTCGGGTACCCAGACACTGATAGCGAGAAGTTCAGGAAGTTCTGGCCTAGCTCGGACCCCGTCGCGGTGCACGTCATAGGCAAGGACATACTGAGGTTCCACGCGGTATACTGGCCCGCCTTCCTGATGGCGGCTGGGCTTCCGCTCCCGAAGAGGATAGTGTCGCACGGCTGGTGGACTATCGGCGGCGAGAAGATGTCCAAATCGAAGGGGAACGTCGTTGACCCGTTCGCCGTCGTGGAAGAGCTGGACAGGCATGGCATAGGCGCGGACGGGTTCCGCTATTTCCTGCTCCGGGAAGTTCCGTTCGGGCTGGACGGGGACTATTCCCGTGAGGCGCTTGTCAATCGGATAAACTCCGACCTTGCAAACGACCTGGGCAACCTGCACTTCCGGACTATTAATATGATAGAGAAATATTTGGGCGGGGAGATACCGATTCTTGAAATTCCAGATAATTCAACGCCCCAAGAGGCATTGCAAAATTTTTTTGCTTCAATGATACCTGGAAATTACGATGTGGCTGGACAGCAGGCTATATTCGGAATTGTATCAAAATATTATAAACAAAGCATGGATAAATTGGATTTTAGCGATGCGCTCGACTCCATATGGGCCTTGATAAGTGTAGCAAATAAAACGATTGATTATAGCGCTCCCTGGAATTTGGCGAAGAGCGAAAAGACTGAAGACAGGAGAAAACTCGAAGATGTTCTTGGAGTGGCCGCGGAGGTTTTGAAGGTTTCTGCAATTACGTTATATCCTTTCATGCCCTCAAAGATGCAACTAATTTGGGAGCAGCTGGGGCATACCGACCGTCTTGACGAGAAGATAATAGATATATCTGATATATCCTTTTTTATATATGAAAAAGGCCAGAAAATTAAACGCGGCCCTGCACCATTCCCGCGCATAGAAACCGACCGCATCAGGGCGCTCAAGGCTGCATCGGATGCAGCCGCGGCAAAACCGGCGGCAGCTTCCATTGCGGCGGCAGTTCCTCTGGCGGCCCAACCCGTGAATCCCCCTTCTCCTTTAGTCCCTCCCCCCACCAGTGGCGGAGGATTAGGGAGAGGGCCTCAGATTGTAGATGCCGAGGCGGGCGGTGTCATCGGAATCGACGACTTCATGAAGGTTGACCTTCGCGTGGGGAAAGTCCTCGAGGCCGAGCGGGTGCCGAAATCGGACAAGCTCGTGAAGATGAAGATAGACATAGGCGCGGAGACGAGGCAGATAGTCGGCGGCATTGGCAAGGCATACCCGCCCGAGGAGCTTGTCGGCAGGACCGTGATAGTCGTGGCGAACCTCAAACCCGCGAAGCTTATGGGTATCGAGTCCCAGGGGATGGTCCTTGCCGCGGGCGGCGTAGATACGCTCCGTCTTGTGGGCTTCGACGACGCAGTCGTCCCCGGAACAAAGGTCAAATGAAGGTAAAAGTATGGCTCGCGCAATCGTATTAGCCCTGGCCGTTTTTGCCGCCCTTCTCCTGCCAGCCCCGGGTTGGTCTTACATCGTCTATTTCAGGAACGGCTCCACGATGGAGGTGCAGGGCCACAGGGTTGAGGGCGACAAGGTATACCTCAAGATGAAGAGCGGCGAGGTCGCCTTCGACAGCGCCCAGATAGACCTTGAAAAGACAGCGAAAGACTACGAGGCACATAATAATGTCCTGAAGAAGGCGAAGGCCATGTCCGATGATAATGACCTTTCCGGGGCAATCAAGCTATACCAGGCGCTCCTCGAGAAGGACCAGGAGGACGTGCAGGTGCGTTACCTGCTGGGGTCTGCGCTGACGAAAGCGAAACGCTACGACGAGGCCATATACGAGCTCAGGCGCGTCCAGGAGCTCTTCCCGAACTGGCCGCAGGTGAAGACCCGCCTCGGGGACATATACTACAAGGAGGGCAGCTACAACGAGGCGATAGACCAGTACCTCCTTGCGCTGGACGACGACCCCAAGGACAAGGAGGCGCACCTCGGGATCGGGATGTCATACGCGAAGCAGGACATGTACGAGGGCGCGATTACTGAACTGAACAAGGCGATTGAGCTTCGGCCCGATTACGCCGAGGCGTACGCCATGCTAGGCTACATATACTATAAAAAATCGGAATTCAGCGAGGCGCTTGAGACTCTCAACAAGGCGATGGCAATGGACAGCAAGCTCCCGGAGACCCACTACTACATGGGCCTGGTGTACGGCGTCCTTGGCGTTGAGAGCGGGGACTCGAAGAAGCGCGCGGACTACTTCGACAAGAGCATAGAGGCGTTCCGGAGGGCCGTAACGCTCCGGCGAGACTTCCCCGAGGCGCACGCCGACCTGGGCGTGGCCTTTTACAAGAGGGGCTCGGTGGCCAGGGCGGTCGAGGAGTTCAAGCTTGCAATCGAGCAGAAGCCGGACATGGCTGTGGCCCACAACAACCTGGCGGGCATCTACCTGAGGCAAGGCTTCTACGAAGAGGCGGTGGCCGAGGCGAAGAAGGCGGTTTCCATCGAGCCGAACCTTGTGGAGGCATATTTCATAATGGGTAACGCGTACTCCAACATGAAGAAGTACAAGGACGCGGCCAGGGCCTACGACCGCTACCTCTATTATTCCCCCGAAGGGGAGCTGTCCGGCGAAGTCAAAGAACGGCTGGACAGGGTCCTCAAAGAGGGCGGCATGGTACAGCCCCCGGAATAAGATGCAGTCCAAGGTCAAATTCCTGCCTTCCGGCAAATCCGGCGAAATAAAGCGAGGCGAGACGATACTGGGTGTCGCAAGGGGCCTCGGGCTGGAGGTCGATTCCCTGTGCGGCGGCCAGGGCGTCTGCGGGAAATGCAGGGTGAAGATAGTCTCAGGCGGAGCGGGAGCGCCGTCCGCGGAAGAGAAAAAGATGTTATCCGCCAGTGAGTTATCCTCCGGTGTGAGGCTGGCGTGCATGGCCGTCCCGGACGGGGATATTGTGGTTAAGCTCCCGGAGCGCCGGGAAAAAAGCGACCGCATCCTGACCGGGAGCGCCCTGGCAGCCCCTCTTGAGATAGCCCCGGCGCTCAAGGCGTACCATGTGCGGCTCCCGGAGCCGTCAGAGGACCATCCCGCCGCGGACGCGGAGAGGCTTTTGGCCGTTCTCGACAAGACTTACGGGCTCAGGGGCTTGAGAGTATCCTATCACGCCCTGAAGAAGATATCCCAGGCCCTGAGGAGCGGCGGATGGGAGGCGACCGCGCTTGTCAGGCATGGTGAGGAGATAACCGATATACGCCCCGGATACGCGCCCAAGGTCTACGGCGCGGCCTTCGACATAGGGACGACGACCATAGCCTCTTATCTCGCAGAGCTCTCGGAGGGAGTCCTGCTCGCATCCGAAGGGCGGCTGAACCCGCAGTCGAAATTCGGCGCGGACATCATGAGCCGGATAACCTGGGCCGCGAGGCCCGGCGGTCTGAGTGGTATGCATTCCGAGGTTACCGTAGCTATAAACGACGCTCTAGGGAATCTGACGGCGGCTGCCGGGATTTCCGCGGAGGAAGTCTCCGAGGTCGTCTTTGTGGGCAATACCGTAATGCACCACGCGTTACTTCGTCTCCCAATGGACGCGCTGGGGGTGTATCCGTTCACGCCCGCGCTCTCGCGCATGGCGGAATTTCCGGCTCATGAGCTGGGCATTGATGCCTTCGAGTCCGCCGGCGCCGTGGCACTCCCGATAATCGGCGGCATGATAGGCTCGGACCTGGCCGCGGCCGTCCTGGCGGACGGGATGTGCTTAAGGGACGAGGTGACGCTCCTGATGGATTTGGGCACGAACGGTGAGCTGGCCATAGGCAACAGGAAACGCCTGATAGCCGCGTCCTGCGCGACCGGGCCGGCCTTCGAGGGCGCCCAGATAAGGCACGGGATGCGGGCAGAGAGTGGCGCGATAGAGAGGGTGGTGATAGACCCCGAGACCTTAGAGGCGTCGTACAAGGTAATCGGCTATCCCGGCTGGTCCGTACCCGGAAGACGGACGGGCGCCAAAGGTATATGCGGCTCCGGCATAATGGACGCCGTCGCACAAATGTACCGGTCTGGGATAATAAACGGGGACGGGTCTTTTAACGCGGGTAATACTTCCATGGGCGGCGGCAGGGTAAGGGGCGGAGCGGGCGGCCCGGAATATGTCCTGGCATGGCCCGGGGAGACCGCGACCGGGCAAGAGATAACCGTCTCGCTTGAAGACGTGCGCGCGGTACAGTTAGCTAAGGCGGCGCTCTCTGCCGGGGCGGGCATACTCATGAAGGAGTTCGGCGTCAGGAAGATAGACCGCGTCGTCCTTGCCGGGGCGTTCGGCAGCCTTATGGACAAATCGAGCGCGGTCTTGCTGGGTATTATCCCCCAATGCGGCTTTGACGATGTCATTGCCGCCGGAAACGCCGCCGGGGCCGGGGCGGTCATGGCGCTCATGTCGGAGGATAAGAGAAACGAGATGGTCTCTATCTCGGAACATGCCGAGAAGATTGAGCTTTCGATGCACCCGGATTTCCAGGATAAGTTCTTGTCCAATATGAATTTTTCGGAAGGTTACTAGTCATGGAAGGAAGGTTCGTAAGGTACTACCGAGAGCGGGCTGAGCAGGCGTTCGAGGCCGGCGATTACGCCCGGGCGCTGGAATCCGCCCAAAAGGCGCTCTTAAGGGACCAGTACAGCCTCGAGGCCCTGAACATCGCCGCAATCGCCGCCACCAAGCTGGGCGAATACGGTAAGGCGGTCGCGCTCTACGAGCAGGCCCTTGTCATCCAGGGCGAGACCCCGGAAGTTTACCACAACCTGGGGCTCCTGCACGCGCATATGGGCGACCATAAGAGCGCGGTCAAGATATACAGGGAGGCCCTGGCTCTTGCCCAGGACTCGGCCGAGATATACATGTCGCTGGCCGACTCCTTGGGTGAGACCGGGCAGGTGGAGGCTGCCATAGCGGCATACGACGAGGCGCTCCGGATACGGCCCGGGCTGAAGGAGGCGCTTTTTAACAAGGGCGTGACCCTGAACGGCGCGGGCCGGTACCAGGAGGCAGCGGATGTGTTCAGGGCCCTCCTGGAGCAGGACCCCAGCAATGTCGGGGCAATGGAGGGCAGGGCGTATTCGCTGTCGCAGATGGGCCGCTACCCCGATGCCTTCTCGCTATACCAGAAGGCGATGCTGATCGACCCGGATTCGCCGGGGATATGCTATAACTCGGCCCTGATGCTCGAGAGGCTTAACAGGAAGGACGAGGCGGTGATGGCCCTGTACAGGACGCTTGAGCTGCACCCGGACTTCCCGGGCGCGAGCCTCGAGAAGGCAAATATATTGGGCGACATGGGGATGGACAAGGAGGCGGTGCTGATATACGACAAGGAGGCGGCCAGGACGCCGGATGAGCCGCTGGTATTCTTCAACCGCGGCATCTCCCTGGGCCGTGTTGTCTGG
>JBEKYB010000064.1:0-7551 GCA_049511435.1 Nitrospirota bacterium
AGCTCCCGAAGGAGCCGCGGCTTTCCCCGGATGCGGCGGGTAAGTTTATCAAGGAAAAAGTTGCGGATAACCTTTTGACCGTCGCCACGACTCCTGCAAAAACGGTGAACAGGACCTTCGTCGAGCTTGTGCTTGACGACGGCCAGGGCCGGGCGGCCCTGAGCCTGGAAGGGACCGTGGACTCGACTAGCGAGGTCTATTCCGAGAAGGTGGGGGATTATTCCCTGGTGCGGGGCGAGCACCGTGATTTCTACCACATGGACCAGCTTCCGTACCGGGCCAGGCTGATGGCTGCCGGCAACCTCACAGGGAAAGGCATGACCGAACTCGCGGTCTCGGACGGCGTAAGGATAATCATATACAGGCTCGAGCAGGGTAACCTTAAGGAGCTCTGGAGGGACGAAGGCTCGGTTGACACGAGCCTTGACATCGAATGCGCCGACCTGAACGGGAACGGCACTGACGAGCTGTACGTCACCCGCTACGGACCGCACGGCGCGGCATCCTACGTGATTGAATACGACGGGCAGAACTTCAAGAAGGTATTCGGCCCCGTGCCGCTTTTCTTCAGGATACTGGACATCCCGGGCAAGGGGAAAAGGCTCATTACCACGTCTGTCGGCAAGGACGCGCCGTATTCCGGCATAATAGACGAATATAAATGGGAGGGGGGCAGGCTCGTAGATGGCGGCAGGTTCGACCTGCCCGGCAAGATCAAGGATATCTACGGTTTCGTCCTTGTAGACCTTATCCCTTCGTCGGCCGCGGCCGGTACGGCCTCTACCTCGGGCAAGGAAAAGGTTGTGCCCGGCCCGCAGATAGTCTGGGTGGACGACGCGGACTATATACAGGTGCTGGACGCCAAAGGCAAGAAGCTCTGGAAGAGCCCGGAGCGCTACGGCGGATACGACAACTTCTTCGAGCTTGGCGACAAGGACCTCTCGCTTGCGAACGTGGATGACCGCGGCAAGGTCAAGGGTAAACTCACGGTGAGGTCGGGACCCGATGGCGACAAGGAGATAGTGATAACCAAAAACATCGCGATGACCCATACCGCCAGGCGGTTCAGGGGTTACAGCGGCGCGGAGATATACTCGTTCTCCTGGGACGGGGAAGGCCTGAGCGAGCGATGGAGCATCAAGAACATCGAGGGATATTTAGCGGATATCTCTGTCGGAGACGTATCGAACAACGGCCGTGAAGAGATAGCGATAATAACCGACCCGACCTTCAAGCTGGAAAAAAAGAGCAAGAATCTCCCGTTAGGCGGAGCCGGCGGACTTACGGACATATTCGCGGCCAAGTCCAGCCTGTTGATTTATAAGGTCCCTCAGAGGTAGAGGTTTGGCGGATACACTGCTTAAAAACTCAAAGAAGCTGGAGAAGCTCGATACCGAAGAACTTCTCCGGATGATAGACCCGGCGAGGCTGCCCGAGCACCTGGCCATAATAATGGACGGAAACGGACGGTGGGCCGCCCGCAGGGGCCTGCCCAGGATTGCAGGCCATAAAAAGGGCATGGAAGTCGTGCGCAATATCGTCACGAATTGCTCCGACCTGGGCATAAAAACCCTCACCCTCTATGCGTTCTCGCTCGAGAACTGGCGGAGGCCCGCCAAAGAGGTAGAGGCGCTGATGTCGCTACTGACGCTGTACCTCCGTAAAGAGCTCGCCCTGATTAAGAAGCACAAGATACGGTTTGCCACTATCGGCAGGCTCGAAGACCTGCCCAAGGAGGCGAGGTCCTGGATAGACAAGGCGAAGCGGGAGACGGAGGACAATAGGGGTATGGTGCTGGACCTGGCCCTGAGTTACGGCGGGAGAGGGGAAGTAGTCGACGCCGCCCGTCGTTTTCATGAGGACGCCGCCGCGGGCAGGATATCGCCGGAAGAGCTTGACGAGGAGAGATTTGCCGGTTATCTCGATACGGGCGCGCTGCCGGAGCTGGACTTTGTAATAAGGACGTCCGGCGAGATGCGCATCTCGAATTTCCTCCTCTGGCAGGTGGCCTACGCCGAGCTTTATTTCACTGATTCGCTCTGGCCGGACTTCACGGAGAGGGACCTGCTGGCGGCGCTTCTCGACTACCAGGGCAGGCAGAGGCGGTTCGGCAAGACCGGAGACCAGCTAGGGAGGGAAGATGGCCTTTAAGAGGGTCATGACGGCAGCGCTGTCCATACCGCTTATTTACCTGATAGTGGAATACCTTCCCACGTTCTGTTTCTTCTTCCTCATCCTGATAGGGGTGATGATAGGCCTCTACGAGTTCTACAGGATGTTCACTAACAGCGGCTATCACCCCCAGACGTTCATCGGGATGTTCGTCGGCGCGCTCGTCGTCATCGGTTTTTATGTGGGGGCGGTATTGCCCGACCAGACCGCGGCGCAGGTGTTTTCGCCGGACGTGATGGTCGCATTCGCGTTCGTCGTGGCGCTCCTTCTTCGGCTGTTCTCGGAGCGGGACAGCAACGGGGCGATGGTTGACGTCGCCCTGACGTTCACGGGAGTGGTCTACGTGGCCTGGCTCTCCGCGTACGTCGTGCTCCTGAGGGCCTGGAACCGCGGCGGCGTGGACGGAAGGAACCTCGTCTTCTTCCTGTTCGTGGTGACATGGGCGACGGATACTGGGGCCTATTATGTCGGGAACCTGATAGGCAGGCACAAGCTCTATCCGAAGATAAGCCCGAAGAAATCCTGGGAAGGCGCGGTTGGCGGGTTTATCTTTGCCGTCGGCTTCGCCGTTGTCTCCAAGTACTGGTTTTATCACGACCTCTCACTTGACGACTCCATAGTGCTGGGCGCGGTGCTAGGTGTTGTGGGGCAGGTGGGCGACCTGGCAGAGTCGATGATCAAGAGGAGCGCGCGCATCAAGGACTCCGGTGGGATATTCCCCGGCCACGGGGGTTTCCTGGACAGGGTCGACAGCCTCCTCTTAAACGCGCCCGCGCTTTATTACTACACCCTTGTGGCCATCTCCACGAAAAGCTGAGTCCGATGAAAAACCTCTCCATACTTGGAAGTACCGGCTCCATAGGCATAAGCACGCTCGACGTGGTCGGCCGCTTCCCCGACCGCTTCAGGGTGCTGGCCCTTTCCTGCGGGTGCAATATAGCCCTGCTTGAGGAGCAGGCGAAGAGGTTCATGCCGGAGATAGTAACGGTCACCGACAAAAAATCCGCGGAACTGCTCCGGAAGAGGTTCGGAAAGACCGGCCCGAAGGTCGCGTACGGGGTCGAGGGGCTGGTCGAGGCGGCATCCCTCCGGGGTGTTGACATGGTGGTGTCGGCGATTGTGGGGTCCGCGGGCCTTATACCGACCATGGCGGCCATCGAGTCCGGCAAGGACGTCGCGCTCGCGAACAAGGAGACGCTGGTCTGCGCCGGCGGCCTCGTCATGTCCGCCGTCAAAAAAAAGGGGATAAAGCTCCTGCCGGTGGACAGCGAGCACTCGGCGATTTTCCAGTCCATGAAGGGCCACAGGAAAAAAGACCTCGTAAGGCTTACGCTGACCGCATCGGGCGGACCGTTCCAGGGCCGCTCCATCGAGCAGCTAAGGCGGGTAAAACCGGCGGACGCGCTGAAACACCCCAACTGGGAGATGGGGAAAAAGATAACCATAGACTCGTCCACCCTGATGAACAAAGGCCTCGAGGTGATAGAGGCCAGGTGGCTCTTCGACATGGAGCTCGAAAGGATATCGGTGCTCGTTCATCCTCAGAGCATCGTCCACTCGATGGTCGAGTTCCTGGACGGCTCGGTAATCGCGCAACTGGGCGTCCCGGACATGCGCGGCCCTATATCCTATGCGCTTGGCTATCCCGCCAGGCTCAGGAAGAACATACCCGGCCTCGACCTGGCATCCGTCGGGAACCTGAGCTTCAAAGAGCCGGACTATGAGCGTTTCCCGTGCCTCTCTTACGCTTTTGAGGCCCTTAAGGCGGGAGGCACCATGCCGGCGGCGCTGAACGCGGCCAATGAGGTCGCGGTCCAGGCCTTCCTGGACGGTAAAATAGGATATATGGATATCCCGGCCATAATAAAAAAGGTCATTGGGGCGCACAGCCCGACCGACCCCCTCTCCATAGATGATGTGATGCGCGCGGACCGGCAGGCCAGGGAAGAGGCGAATAGACTTATTCCTACATAATATGCTATTATAGAGTGGTTTGGGAGGATTTTCATACTTGCAGCATATAATCAGTACAATAGCCGGTTCATCTGTCTGGCCGGCCTTATCCGGGATAGTTTTCGCTGTAATTGCATTAGGTTTGCTCATATTCGTCCACGAGATGGGCCATTTCCTGATGGCAAAGCTTTCCGGCGTGGGCGTCCTCAAGTTCTCGCTGGGGTTCGGGAAGAAGCTTGTAGGCTGGAAGATAGGCGAGACGGAATACATGGTCTCCGCGTTCCCCCTTGGCGGGTACGTCAAGATGATGGGCGAGGACGACGACGGCGAAGGACTCTCTGCCGAGGACAAGAAGCGTTCTTTCTCTGAGCAGCTCGTCCACAAAAGGGCGGCGATAGTCTTCGCGGGGCCGCTTTTCAACATCCTTCTGGCGTTCCTGCTGTTTTATTTCCTCTTCCTCGCCGGTTTCCCGACCGCAATAGCCAAGGTCGCCTACGTCGTCCCCGGCAGCGCGGCCCAGAAAGCGGGCTTCAAGGCTGGCGATGTGGTGGAGAAGATAGACGGCGTTTACATCGATATATGGGAGCAGGTCTCCGAGTATGTAAAGGCCAAACCGGAAAAGGAGATGTCGTTTAACGTCAGGAGGGACGGCAGTAACCTCCTGATAAAGGCCGCGCCGGAGGACGTTAAGGGCAAAGGCGACATGGGCCTGCTGGGGACGGTCGTAGTAGGCGCGGTAATGGACCATTCCCCGGCAGACTTGGCCGGGATAAAGACCAAGGACAAGATAGTCTCGGTGGACGGGAATCCGGTCGGCTCCTGGACGGAAATGGCCCAGATAGTGAAGGCCAACCCGGGCAAAAAGCTTCTTTTCACCATCGAGCGGGATGGCAAACTTTATAATACTTACGTAACGCCGACACTGAACGAATCGGCCAAGCCGGGCGAGAAGAAATACGGCGTCATCGGCGTGCAGATGGGTTCCGAATCAAGGAACGTCTCCTATGGCCCGGTAGAGTCTTTGGGGCTTGCCGCCGAACGGACGTTCTTCATGACCAAGCTGACCGTGGGCTTCCTTGCAAGGCTCATCCGGGGCAAGGAAGACGCAAGCCAGATAGGCGGGCCGCTGGCCATAGTCCAGCTTTCGGGCAGGGAGGCGAACCAGGGCATCAGGGACTTCATCATATTTATCGCGCTCCTGAGCGTCAATCTGGGCGTAATAAACCTCTTCCCCATCCCCATCCTGGACGGCGGCCAACTGCTGTTCTTCGGCATAGAGGCGGCGAAGGGCAAGCCGCTCGGGATGCGGAAGCGTGAGATAGCCCAGCAGATAGGCCTCGTCATGCTAGTCTTGCTGATGATCTTCGTGATCCGCAACGATATCATGAGGTTTCTCGGATTTCTGCCCATGTGGAAATAGGTGCGCGGGATATATTATTTATGAGCCATCCGGTGTTCCGTAAACGGCCAGCGCCCAAAAAGCAGGCAGATGGCCACTTCACTACGATGTCTCATAAATAATAATACCCCGCGCACCTTTAGAAACTAAATGGAATATTTGTGAAAATCACCCGTAAACGCACTAAAAGCATAATACTTGGCGGCGTCAAAATCGGCGGCGGGGCGCCTGTGGTAGTCCAGTCGATGACGAATACGGACACCAGGGACGTGGAGGCCACGGTCGCCCAGATAAAGCTCCTTACTGCAGCTGGCTGCGAGGTTGTCCGGGTGGCGGTGCTCGACCGTGAGGCGGCGAAGACCCTCGACAGGATAAAGGCAGGGATAACAATCCCGCTCGTCGCGGACATACACTTCGACCACAGGCTCGCGTTAACGGCCATCGACAAGGGCGTGGACGGGCTCCGTATCAACCCCGGCAACATCGGCGAGAAGCGGAAGGTAGCCGAGTTGGTGAGGGCGGCCCGCGACCGGAAAATCCCCATCCGCATCGGCGTAAACTCCGGGTCGTTAGAGAAGCGCCTCCTGGCCAAATACGGCAGGCCTACACCCGAGGCGCTTGTGGAGTCCGCGCTCGGGCATATAAAAATACTCGAAGACCTGGACTTCACGGACATCAAGGTCTCCATAAAGGCGTCCGACGTGCCGACTACCGTGGACGCGTACAGGCTGATGTCGAAGTCGTCCAGGTACCCGCTGCACATAGGCGTCACGGAGGCCGGGACGATATTTTCCGGGACTATAAAATCGTCCGTAGGCCTCGGGATACTGCTTTCGGAAGGGATAGGGGATACGATACGGGTATCGCTGACCGCTGACCCTGTTGAAGAGGTGCGCGCGGCCTGGGAGATGCTGAAGGCTCTGAAGCTCAGGCAGCGCGGGGTCAACATAATATCCTGCCCGACCTGCGGCCGGACGCAGATAGACGTTATCGGGCTGGCGATGGATGTGGAAAAGAGACTTTCCCACGTGAATAAGCCGCTAGATGTCGCGGTCATGGGCTGCATAGTCAACGGCCCCGGCGAGGCCGCGCAGGCGGACATAGGCATAGCGGGCGGCAAGGGCCGGGGACTGCTCTTCCGGCACGGCGAGGTTATCAAGCGGCTCAAGGAAGACGAGCTTGCGGACGCCCTGGTTGCGGAGGTCGAGTCGGAAGCGTCTTTATAGGTTATTCAGGTCTATAATATACTGAGGGCTGCGAAAGGGATTGCATTGCCCTTTTTTTCTTTGTATAATTCTGCTTGAAACTGCGCATAATTTTTTTAATACGGGACTTAACCATAATGCTCTATTCGAAGCTTCTCGCTCCAACCCTGAAGGAAGACCCGGCCGAGGCCGAGGTAATATCGCACAAGCTGATGGTGCGCGCGGGCATGATAAGAAAACTCGCCGCTGGCATATATACCTATCTGCCCCTGGGCTACCGGGTAATCAAGAAGGTTGCGGAGATAATCAGGCAGGAGATGGACAGGGCTGGGGCGCAGGAGATACTGATGCCTGCCGTCCAGCCGTCCGAGCTGTGGATAGAGTCCGGCAGGTGGGAATATTACGGCAAGGAACTGCTCAGACTGAAGGACAGGCATGAGCGCGAGTTCTGCATAGGCCCCACTCACGAGGAGGTCGTGACAGACCTGGTCCGCCGCGAGGTGAAATCCTACCGCCAGCTTCCAATGAACCTCTACCAGATACAGACGAAGTTCCGGGACGAGATACGCCCGCGTTTCGGCCTGATGCGCGGACGCGAGTTCATCATGAAGGACGCATACAGCTTCCACAAGGACCAGGCCCAGGCCGAGGCCGAATACTGGAACATGTACGAGACCTACAAGCGGATATTCACCCGGTGCGGCCTGAAGTTCCGCGCGGTCGAGGCCGACACTGGCAGCATCGGCGGGAGCTTCTCCCACGAGTTCATGGTATTGGCCGAGACGGGCGAGGACTTTATCGCCTCGTGCAATTCTTGCGATT
>JBEKYB010000065.1:0-7543 GCA_049511435.1 Nitrospirota bacterium
AATATCAGAAATTTCAGCATTATCGCCCATATAGACCACGGCAAATCAACGCTGGCCGACCGCATTTTGGAGCTTACCGGGGCGCTTTCCAAAAGGGAGATGTCAGACCAGGTGCTTGACGACATGGACCTTGAGCGGGAACGCGGAATTACGATAAAAGCGCATGCCGTGCGCCTTAATTATACCGCGGACGACGGCCAAAAATACGTTCTAAATCTTATAGATACCCCCGGCCACGTGGACTTTACATACGAGGTCTCCCGGAGCCTGGCCGCGTGCGAGGGAGTGCTCCTCGTCGTGGACGCATCGCAGGGCGTCGAGGCCCAGACGCTGGCCAACGCATACCTGGCAATCGACAACGACCTGGAAATAGTGCCGGTAATCAACAAGATAGACCTGCCCAGCGCGGATGTCGAGAGGGTCAGGAAGGAAATCGAGGAGATTATCGGCATCGATGCATCGGACGCGCTGCCTGTAAGCGCCAAGGAAGGCACCGGGATAAAGGAGACGCTGGAAGCGGTGGTCAGGAGGGTCCCTCCCCCGGAGGGGAACCCGGACGCGCCGCTCAAGGCCTTGATATTCGACTCCTGGTTCGACAACTACCAGGGCGTGATAGTCCTGGTCAGGGTAGTGGACGGTTCGGTCCGTAAGGGCATGAAGGTAAAGCTCTTCTCGAACGGAAAGGTGTTCGAGGTGATGGAGGTCGGCTATTCCACCCCGAAGCTTCTCAAAACGGACGAACTTACCGCCGGGGATGTCGGCTATATAATCGCCGGGATAAAGAAGGTATCGGAATCCAAGATCGGCGACACGATTACCGGGGCGGACAGGCCCGCGGAACATCCTCTGCCGGGCTACCGGGAGGTGAAGCCGATGGTCTTCTGCGGGCTGTACCCTACCGATACCGCGCAGTACGAGGACTTGAGGGACGCGCTTGAGAAGCTCAGGCTGAACGACTCCTCGTTCTCGTATGAGCCGGAGACATCGCTGGCGCTGGGCTTCGGGTTCCGCTGCGGGTTCCTGGGGCTTCTGCACATGGAGATAAGCCAGGAGCGGCTGGAGAGGGAGTTTGGACTCTCGCTTCTCTCCACGGCGCCCACGGTCGTGTACCGGGTGACGAAGGTTGGCGGCGAGACCGTCATGGTGGACAACCCGGCCAAGCTGCCTGACACTCAGAAGATAGCAATGATGGAGGAGCCGTTCATCCTGGCCACGATAATGGTGCCGAACGAGCATATAGGGTCAATATTCGCCCTGTGCCAGGAGCGGCGCGGGACGAAGAAAGACCTGAGTTATCTAGACCGTGACCGCTCCATAATAACCTACGAGCTGCCGCTTAACGAGATAGTGCTGGACTTCTACGACAAGCTGAAATCCGTCAGCCGGGGATACGCATCGCTCGATTACGAGTTCATAGGCTACAGGGAGTCTAACCTAGTCAAGCTCGACATATTGCTTAACGGCGAGGCGGTGGATGCCCTGTCCCTCATAACGCACCGGGACAAGTCGGTCATGCGCGGCAGGGAGCTTGCCGTGAAGCTCAAGGAGATAATCCCCCGCCAGCTTTTCGAGGTGGTAATACAGGCGGCTATCGGCAACAAGGTCATAGCCAGGGAGACCGTCCGGCCGCTCAGGAAGGACGTCATCGCCAAGTGCTACGGCGGCGATATCACGAGGAAAAGGAAACTCCTTGAGAAGCAGAAAGAAGGCAAGAAGAAGATGAAGCAGTTAGGCTCGGTGGAGATACCGCAAGAGGCTTTTTTAGCGGTTCTTAAAGTCAAGGATTAAGCAATTCGGGCGGCATATATTTATTTTTGAGACATCAAGTGAAGTGGTCATCTGCCCCTTTTTTCAGGGGCGCTGACCGTTTACGAAACATTTGATGGCTCACAAAATAAACATATGCCGCCCAACAATAATATCAGCAATATAGGGGGTAAACTTGTCAGCGACACAGAAGAAATCGGTTTTCAGGGAATACGCCGAGGCGATAATAATCGCCGGTCTGCTAGCCCTGGTCATAAGGACGTTCATCGTGCAGGCCTTCAAGATCCCGTCCGGCTCCATGGAGGACACCCTTTTGGTCGGGGACCACGTCCTGGTCACAAAGTTCCTTTACGGCACTCATATCCCGTTTACAAACGTCACGGTACTCCCGCTCAGGGAGCCTAAAAGGGGCGACATTATCGTCTTTAAATATCCCGGAGACGAGAGCAAGGACTTCATAAAGAGACTGATAGGGCTGCCGGGCGACGTGCTCCAGGTAATAAACAAGACTGTCTACGTGAACGGCAGGCCCCTGACCGAGCCGTATACGGTATTCAAAGACGACGAAATCCTGCCCAGGTCGCTCCAGCCCCGGGACAATTTCGGGCCGATAAAGGTGCCAGAGGGCAAATACTTCATGATGGGCGACAACCGGGACAAGAGCAACGACAGCCGGTTCTGGGGTTTTGTGGACGGGAACAAGATAATCGGCAAGGCCTTGGTCATCTACTGGTCTTGGGACGGCGACGACCACTGGGTCCGCTGGAAGCGCATAGGCCATCTCGTGGAATAACGGCTGGATTTAATGGGCAGGATATAGCTATTTATGAGCCATCAAATGTTCCGTAACCGACCAGCGCCCCTGAAAAAGGGGCAGATGGTCACTTCACTATGATGTCTCAAAAATAGCTATATCCTGCCCAATAAAACAAGTGAGGTCGCATGGATTCCAGAGGCGGCTCCCGCGCCGCGTTCCTAATTTATGTCCTTGTCGCAATAGTGCTGGTATACGCCGCAATTATGACGTTGCCGGTTTACATGAACTACTATTCGCTCGACGACGAGATCGGGCAGCAGATGCGGCTCGCCGCAATCAACTCGGACGATATAATACTGGGCGATATAGAGACGAAGATAAAAGACCTGGGTCTTCCCATAAAGCCGGGGGACATATACATGAAACGCGGCGATGACGAGGGCCTTACGGTCAAAATCAACTGGATATCGCGTGTGGATTACGGATACGGCATAAAAAGGGACTTCCGCTTCGAGATAAACGATAACAGCAGGGCCAAAAGGGAATAAGAGGGATATTTTTCTTGACATCCGGCGCCCGTTGAGATAACCTCATGACTGTCTCTTTAAACTAGCCCGGCGAGGCTAAGAAGGGAAAAGGATGGAAACCGGTATATTAAAAAATGATTGAAGACTCCCTCATGAGGGGAGCTTTTTTTTTGCCCGCATACGGGCGCAGCGGGAGGGCCGATTGGACAGGGTAAAGGCAAGGATAATGGACAAGGAGAGCATCGACCGCGCCCTTGTCCGGATAGCCCACGAGATACTGGAGAGAAACCACGGCACCGAGGGAATCGCGCTTGTGGGCATCAGGACGGGAGGGGTGCACCTTGCCGCCCGGCTTATCAAGAATATCAAGAATATAGAAGGCGTGGACGTGCCGATGGGCGCCCTGGACGTGACCATGTACAGGGACGACCTGTCCTCCAGGAAAAAGCACCTGCCCCTTGGTAGGACGGATATCCCGTTCGATATAAAGGACCTGACGATAGTCCTGGTGGACGACGTGCTCTATACCGGCAGGACCATAAGGGCCGCGATGGACGGCCTTATGGACATCGGACGGCCCCGGCAGATACAGCTCGCGGTGCTCCTGGACAGGGGCCACAAGGAGCTTCCTATAACCGCCGACTATGTCGGCAAAAACGTCCCAACTTCCCGGAAAGAGGCGGTCAAGGTGATGCTCTCCGCGGAGGGCGGCCCGGACGAGGTCGTGATACTCGACAGGGAGGAGGCCTGATGCCGCTTCTGCACAAGGACCTGCTTGGTATCGACTACCTGGAAAAAAGCGAGATAGAGCATATAATCACGACGGCCGAGTCCTTCAAGGAAGTCTCCACCCGCGACATCAAGAAGGTGCCGACCCTCAGGGGCCGCACCATAGTCAACCTCTTCTTCGAGCCTTCCACCAGGACCAGGACATCCTTCGAGCTAGCGGCAAAAAGGCTTTCGGCGGACATTATAAACATATCGGTATCGACCAGCAGCGTCGTCAAGGGCGAGACGCTCCTCGACACCGCCAGGAACATCGAGGCCATGAACTCGGACATCATAATAATAAGGCACTCGATGGCCGGGGCGCCCGAAATCCTGGCCAGGGCGCTTAAAAGCTCGGTCATAAACGCCGGAGACGGCTCCCACGAGCACCCGACCCAGGCCCTGCTCGACCTCTTCACCATCCGCGAGCGGCTCGGGGGCGTGGAGGGGCTGAATGTGGCCATTATAGGCGACATCGCCCACAGCCGCGTCGCCCGCTCCAATATCTTATGCCTCAAGAAGATGGGGGCCAATGTCCGGGTGTGCGGGCCGGCCACGCTAATTCCAAAGGGCATAGAGAAAATGGGCGCGGAGGTATATCTTCGCCCGGAAGAGGCGCTTTCCGGGGCCGACGTAATCATGATGCTCCGCATCCAGATGGAGAGGCAGACCAGGGGCCTCTTCCCCGGTACAAGGGAATATTCGAGGTTCTACGGCCTGAACCACGAGAGGGTGAGGCTTGCCAAGGACAACGTGCTCATCATGCACCCGGGGCCGATAAACCGGGGGGTCGAGATATCGCCCGAGGTCGCGGACGGGCCGTACTCCGTGATACTCGACCAGGTCACGAACGGCGTGGCCGTCAGGATGGCGGTGATCTACCTCTTGAGCGAGGGGAGGGCCTGATGGGTTTGATAATAAAGGACGGCAGGGTAATAGACCCCGCTACCGGGACCGACGAGATTAAAGATATTTACGTCGAGGACGGGGTAATAACAGAAAACGGCCGGAACGGGCGGGGCAAAGGCGAGGTCATAGACGCCTCCGGCAGGCTGGTAGTACCTGGGCTTATCGACATGCACTGCCACCTCCGTGAGCCGGGTTTCGAGTACAAGGAGGACATCGCCTCGGGCACGGCCGCTGCGGCCGCCGGGGGGTTCGCCACCGTCTGCTGCATGCCCAACACCAGCCCTGTAAACGACAGCCGCTCCGTTACCGGGTTCATCATCCGGCAGGCGGCCGCGGCCGGGAACTGCCGGGTAATCCCGGTAGGTGCGATAACTAAGGGTTCGGCGGGGGGCGAGCTGGCCGAGATGGGCGACATGGCGATGGCGGGCTGCATGGCCTTCTCGGACGACGGGAAACCGGTCGCAAGCGCGGACATGATGCGCCGCGCCCTGGAATATTCCAGGGCCTTCGGCCTCACGATAATATCCCACTGCGAGGACCCGAGCCTCTCCGAGGGCGGCGTCATGAACGAGGGAGCTGTATCCACCAGGCTGGGCCTCCGGGGGATACCCGCCGCGGCCGAGGAGGTCATGGTCGCAAGGGACATTGCCCTGGCAAGACTCACCGGCGGAAGGCTCCATATAGCGCATGTCAGCACCGGGGGGTCGGTAAGGCTGATCAGGCAGGCGAAATCGGAGGGGTTAAATGTCACCGCGGAGACCTGTCCGCACTATTTTACCTTGACCGAAGAAGGGCTTATGTCATATAATACAAACCTGAAAGTCAACCCCCCGCTCAGGACCTCCGCCGACGTGGAGGCCATAATAGAGGGTCTGGCCGACGGCACGATCGACGCTATAGCCACTGACCACGCGCCGCACGCCGCGTCTGAAAAAGAGGTGGAATTCGACCAGGCGCCCTTCGGGATTTCCGGTTTCGAGACGGCCCTCCCGCTATCGATGAGGCTTGTGCGATCGGGCCGTCTGAAAATTAACGACCTTATCAAGAAGCTTACGGTAAACCCGGCGCTGGCACTAGGGCTCAGGCCGCCGACTTTGAGCCCGGGCATGGCGGCTGACATTACGATAATTGACATGGAGGCCGTGAAGACAGTCGATCCGGCCTCTTTTTTGAGCAAGGGTAAGAATTCGGCCTTCACCGGCATGGAACTTACAGGATGGTCCAATTTAGTTATAGTTGGAGGTAAGAGAGTTGTCGTTAAGAAGTAAAATTTCAGGAAAATTCAAGCTCGTTGTCCTTCCGCTCGCCGTGTACGGCATTTTCGGTCTTTCGCCCTTCTGGATGCACAAGGCGACTCCGGCCCCGGATGTCCACCTGACAAACCAGTCCGCTTCGTCGCTCAAGGACATCAAGACCCCGTTCAAGTTCGTCGTTATCGGGGATAACCGCACGGGCGTCGATATCTATAAAAAATTCGTCACCGATATTGTAAAGGACTCCCCGGTGCTGGTCGTCAATACCGGAGACGTAATTGCCGACGGGGGAAGCGGCAAGGAGTGGACCGAGTTCGTGAACGCCTCGGCCCCGCTTACCATGCCCTACTTCCTTGCGCCGGGCAACCACGAAATAAACGGGCGGACCGCCGAGGATTTCTATAAGCAGGAAGTAAGGCAGCCCGGCACCGGCCTTTATTACTCGTTCGATGCGGGCAACTGCCTGTTCCTCGTACTCGATTCCGAGCAGCCGGGGCATGTAGCCAAGGTGGAGGGCGAGCAGTACGCCTTCGCCGAGGAACAGCTTAAAAACTCCGACAAGAAGTTCAAGTTCGTTTTCATACACAGGCCGCTTTACCCTGGTAAGTTCGGCATGCACCTCACGGACAGCCTCAACAGCCATAAGGAGCTCCGGGACAGGCTGGAATCCCTGTTCGAGAAGTACAAGGTGACGGTCCTCTTCTGCGGACACGAGCATATGTACAACAGGCAGTATGTGAACGGCGTTACGCATATCATAACAGGGGGCGGCGGCGCGCCTCTTTACACGTCGGATAAAAGAGGCGGTTTCCACCACTATGTGCTGGTCTCCGTCAACGACGATTCCGTGTGCATCAAGGTCATCGACGACAAGGGGAATATCCGGGACGAATTCAGCATAGTAAAGGACGCTGCTTAATGAACAAGGCTATCCTGGCTCTGGCGGACGGGACGGTATTCGAAGGGGTTTCTTTCGGCTCGGAAGGCGAAGCGGGCGGCGAGGTGGTATTCAACACCTCCATGACCGGCTATCAGGAGATATTGACCGACCCGTCTTACAAGGGCCAGATGGTCACAATGACGTACCCGCTCATCGGGAACTACGGCGTCAACCCCGAGGACGCGGAGTCCGGCAGGCCCTGGGCCGAGGGCTTTATAGTAAAGGAATACAGCGAGTACCCCAGCAGCTGGCGAAGCCAGGGCAGCCTCGGCGCATACCTCAAGAGTTTCGGCATAGTTGGCATCCAGGGCATAGACACCCGCGCGCTGACAAAACACATCCGGGACAAGGGCGCCCAGCAGGGGATAATCTCTACCTTGAACCTGGACGGCAAGGGCCTTGCCGCAAAAGCCGCGGCCCGGCCTTCGATGGTGGGCCAGGACCTGGCGAAGGACGTAAGCTGCAAGGAGCCGTACAAGTCCCGCCAGACGGCGTGGGACCTTGAGAATGGCTATGGGGAGCTTAAGAGCCCGCGCCTGCACGTGGTCGCCTACGACTTCGGCATCAAGAGGAACATCCTCCGGATACTGGCGACGCTCGGCTGCGATATCACGGTCGTCCC
>JBEKYB010000066.1:0-8233 GCA_049511435.1 Nitrospirota bacterium
GTGTTTCGGATCAGTTCCAGTGGCAGTTACACGAGTCTGTACTCCTTTGGCAGCTCCCCCACCGATGGGCAGTCTCCAGTGGCCGGACTCGTGCAGGGCCTTAAGAGCCGGTACGGCAAATGCCGGCGTGCCCATGAACACCAACCTCAAGACGCCGCCGCCCCTTCGTCCTTTATAATTTTCTTAAGCCTGCGCTTGAACATACTTCTTTTTAACGGGCTTATCCTGTCTATGAAAAGCATCCCGTTCAAGTGGTCCATCTCGTGCTGGAATGCGCGGGCGAGCAGCCCTTCCCCCTCGGCCTCGTAGACCTTGCCGTCCCTGTCCGTGGCTCTTACCCTTACTTTCGCGTACCTTTTGACGACCGAACTGAATTCCTGCACGCTAAGGCATCCCTCGTCCTCCTCTATCTCGCCCTCCTGATATATTAGCTCCGGGTTTATAAGCACCAGAAGCGGCTGTTTTTCGTCCCTGGAGCTGACGTCTATCACCGTGAGCCTTAGGGGGATGCCGACCTGCGGAGCGGCCAGCCCGACGCCCGGCGCATTGTACATGGTATCTATCATGTTATCGATAAGTATTTGGATTTCCGGCGTTATCTTCTCCACGGGCTGTGCCTTCTGCCGCAGCACCGGGTCCGGGTACTGTTTTATCTCTAGAATAGCCACTTGCAAACCTCCAAATGCCGCACTACTTTTATCCTCTAATTTTTAGCACTTTTGAGGCTAAAAATCAAGAAAAGATAGCCTTATGCGGCCTCGGCGCGGACGAGTTTCCTGAATGAGAGCCGCCCGTCCTCCACGTCCACCAGGACGGTATCGCCTTCTTTGAACTGGCCATCCAATATCTTCATGGCCAGAGGGTTCAGTATCTCGCGCTGGATGGCCCGCTTCAGCGGCCTCGCGCCGTATGCAGGGTCGTACCCGACCGCGGCCAGCATCTCCTTCGCCGACGGCGTAAGCTCTACGCTTATCTTCTTCTCCGAGAGGTGCTTCCTGAGCAGCTCAAGCTGGATGTCCACGATTTTCTTCAGATCTTCCTCGCCAAGCGGATGGAACACTATGATGTCGTCGATCCTGTTAAGGAACTCCGGTCTGAACTTCTCACGCAAGGCGTCCATTACCAGGGAGCGCATTTCGTCCTCGTTTACCCCCTCCAGGATGAACTGGCTACCGATGTTCGAGGTCATGATGACCACGGTGTTCTTGAAGTCCACCGTGCGGCCCTGGCCGTCCGTGAGCCTGCCGTCGTCCAGCAGTTGAAGCAGCACGCCCCACACCTCCGGGTGCGCCTTCTCTATCTCGTCGAAGAGAATTACGGAATAAGGCCTCCTCCTCACCGCCTCAGTTAACTGGCCGCCTTCCTCGAATCCCACGTAACCGGGCGGGGCTCCTATAAGCCTTGAGACCGTATGTTTCTCCTGATACTCCGACATGTCTATCCTTATCATCGCCTTTTCGTCATCGAACAGGAACTCCGCAAGGGCACGGGCGAGTTCGGTCTTGCCCACGCCGGTCGGGCCCAGGAAGATGAACGAGCCTATGGGCCTGTTCGGGTCCTGTATGCCAGCCCTGGCCCGCCGCACAGCGTTCGAGACGGCCTCGACGGCTTCGTCCTGGCCGACGACGCGCTCCTTGAGCCGCTCCTCCATCCTCGTGAGCTTCGCCATCTCGCCCTCGAGCATCCTGCTCACCGGTATGCCGGTCCAATTGGACACCACCTCGGCCACGTCCTCCTCGTCGACCTCTTCCTTAAGGAGCGGCCCCTCCGCCTGGATGACGGCCAAGGCCTGGTTCTGCTTCTCGAGCTCCCTGTTAAGCTCTATCAGCCTCCCGTATCGAAGCTCCGCGGCCTTGCTCAAGTCGCCAGAACGCTCCGCGCGCTCTGCCTCCAGCTTTACCTGCTCTATCTGCTCCTTGATTGAACGTATCTTCGATATCACTTCCTTTTCGTTCACCCAGCGCGCATGGAGGGAGGCCCGCTTCTCCTTTATATCCGCTATCTCGCGCTCGATGGCCGCCAGCCGCTCCTTCGAGGCAGGGTCTTTCTCCTTCTTCACCGCCTGCTGCTCCACCTGGAGCCTCCTCAGCCGCCTCTCGAGCTCGTCCAGTTCCGTCGGCATCGAGTCTATCTCTATCCTCAGCTTCGAGGCCGCCTCGTCTATCAAGTCTATCGCCTTGTCCGGGAGGAACCTGCCGGTGATATAGCGGTTACTGAGCATCGCCGCCGCGACTAGCGCGCTGTCCTTTATGCGCACTCCGTGGTGTACCTCGTAGCGCTCCTTGAGGCCCCTCAATATCGAGATCGTGTCCTCAACGTCCGGCTCCTCGACCAACACCGGCTGGAACCGCCTCTCGAGGGCCGCGTCCTTCTCTATATGCTTCCGGAACTCGTCAATCGTGGTGGCGCCCACGCAGCGGAGGTCGCCCCGGGCCAGTGCGGGCTTCAGCATGTTCGAGGCGTCTACCGCGCCCTCGGCCGCGCCCGCCCCGACCAGCGTGTGCATCTCGTCTATGAAAAGGATTATATTCCCCTGGGATTCCTCGACCTCCTTGAGAACAGCCTTAAGCCTGTCCTCGAACTCGCCGCGGAACTTCGCGCCCGCTATCAGCGCGCCCATATCTAGCGCGACCACCCGCTTGTCCTTCAGACTCTCGGGGACGTCTCCCGCGACTATCCTCTGGGCCAGCCCCTCGACTATGGCGGTCTTGCCAACGCCCGGGTCGCCTATCAGCACAGGGTTGTTCTTCGTCCTCCTGGAGAGCACCTGTATGACGCGGCGGATCTCGTCGTCCCGGCCTATGACCGGGTCGAGCTTGCCCTTCCTTGCCAGGTCGGTGAGGTCGCGGCCATAGCGGGCCAGCGCCTGGTATTTGTCCTCGGGGTTCTGGTCGGTCACCCTCTGGCTGCCTCGGATATCCTTAAGCACCGAAAGTACCCTGTCCCTGGTCACGCCCGCCTTTTTGAGAATCCTTCCGGCGGGGCCGTCGTCCTCGGTCATCGCCAGGAGTATGTGCTCAGTCGAAACGTACTCGTCCTTCAGCTTCTCCATCTCACGCATCGAGCGCTCCAGGACTTTGTTAAGCCTCGGAGAGACGTATACCTGTCCGGCTGCGGCCGCGCCCGATACCTGGGGCATCCGCATAAGCTCCGCCTCCGTCTCGCCCTCCACCGCGCGCGTGTCCGCGCCCAGCTTATTTAGTATCGGGCCTGCGATTCCCTCGGGCTGCCTGAGGAGCGCCAGCAGGAGATGCTCGACCTCCACCTGCTGCTGTCCGCGCCGCTGGGCCTCGTCCTGCGCCGCCATCATCGCTTCCTGGGATTTTACCGTCAGTTTATCGAGCCTCATACGAGAGAACCTCCTCTCATTTTTGGATCATGTCGGACGTGTTGAAAATATATCAAATTTGAACAATATAATTATTTTAAGAAAATATAATGGTTCCCTTAAGGCTAAAAATTTTTCTTACTTCTTTCTTTGAGAAGAAATAGATTTGATATGCATAAAAAAATGCAACTAAAAGATGCTCAACCATAAAAATAATATTTTCAAATATTTGGAATGACTTATATAGCATAAAACCCTTGTAAGAAGCTTCTAAATCTGTATGCTTTAAAAATGGGCTATATAGAAACTGGTCCAGAAGGCAATATGCGGAAAAAATTAATACAAGCGGTATCGTCCATTCTTTTCTTTTATTTAATCCATAATAAATCGAAAAAAATATAACCACCACAAAAATTAACTCCCATGCTTTATTTATGTCACGTCTTTGTGAAAATCCAGCAACCAACGAAACAATCCTAAAAATAACCAACACTGCAAATAAGATATAAATTTTCTTAATACTACTTATTCTTGCGTTGATTTTATAGTCGGACAATCCACTAGCCCATATTGTCATTTTAGCAAATAGAAAAATCAAAAACTATCTATACACCGGCAAGTATACCGTAAAAGTCGTGCCTTTTCCGGGCTCGCTCTCGGCCTTTATCGTCCCGTCGTGCTCCTCGATGCCCTTGAGCGACAGCGCGAGGCCAAGCCCAAGTCCCCCGCCCTTGGTGGAATAGAACGGGTTGAATATATCCTTAAGTGCGTCCGGGCCGATGCCGATGCCGGTATCGGATACCTTTACGGCTATCATCGTCTTGCGGCCCTTCTCGGTCTTTATCGTGGAGTACAGGAAATCGGACGGGATGCCGGTGTTAAGCGTCAGGACGCCGCCGGTAGGCATCGCCTCGACGGCGTTTTTTATCAGGTTCAGGAACACCCCCGAAAGCCCAGACTCGTCGCCCTCCATCTCGGGCATGCTCGGGTCGTATTCCCGCTTCACCTTGAGCTTCAGCCTCTTGATGTCCGGGGCCATGAGCGTGAGGGCCTCGTCCAGGATGCTGTGCAGGTTTATGCGGGAAAGCCTCGGGGTGAGCGGCTTGGACAGGCCCTTCAGGGAGTCAAGTATCCCGGTCAGGCGGTCCACCTGCTTTATTATTACGCCAAGGTATTCGGCCAGGGAGTCCTCGTTCGGGAGGCCCTTAATCTCGTCCCTCAATAGCTGCGAAGCGCCTTTTATGCCCCCCAGCGGGTTCCTGAGCTCATGTGCGACGGACGCGGCCATCGTGCCTAGGTATGCCAGCCGCTCGGACTTCTTTATGGCCTCCTCCAACTCGCGTATCCTGGAGGCCTCCCGGATAACTAGGCATACGCCCACGGCCTCACCCTCCGCGTCCTCTATGGGAGCGGCCGAGGCCTCCACCGGGACCCTCGTGGCGTCGGGGCGCACTATCTCTCCGGCGAAACTCGTATGCGGGCGACCGGACTCAAGCGTCCTGGCCGCAAGGCCGGCAATCCCGGCGTTGGCCCTGCCAAAGGCATCTTCCGCGCTCTTCCCGAGCGCCTCCGCCACCTGCATCAAAGTCAGCTCCGCGCCCGCCCGGTTCGCACTAACGAGTTTCAGCCCGGAATCGAACACGAATATCCCTTCCGTAAGCGAATAGAGCAGGTCCTCGCAGAATTTCAGGCTACCGGAAGCCGGTAGTTTTGGCGCTTTTGACTTTTTCGGGGGCATTTTAAAGTAGCAGCCTTTCAAGGTGGCCGAAGCCCGCGACGGTTATGATATGCTCGGAGCGGGGCAGTTCATGGTGCTCATGGCCCCAGGTCATCGAAAAAGGTATGTAGACGGACTTAACCCCGCATGCGAGGGCGGGCAGGATGTCGGAGCGGGGAGAATCCCCTATCATCCATGTCTCGTGCGGCTCCATTTTGAATTCCGCGAGCATCTCCAGGAATGTCCCGGAATCCTTCTCCGGCACAACCTTGACGTGGCTGAAATAATCCCTTATGGGCGAGCGGCCGATTTTGAGCATCTGCTCTTCTGGGTTACCCTTGGTGAATATCGCTAGGCGGTAATGCCTTGAGAGCTTCGGGACGGTGTCCTCCACGCCGGGGAGGAGGCTGACCGGGTGGCTGAACACCTCTTGGCCTATTTCGTCAATGATTTCAATTATCTCTTTTTCCGGTTCGGGCTCCAGTATACTATAGACGTCAAGCATGGAACGCGCCTGGCTCCTGGCCCCGTAGCCGTAGCGTGAGACGTTCTCCATCTCGAGCCTGAGCAGCAATTCGTCCGCCCGCGCAGCGTCATAGCCAAGCCCCGCCATAAGCCCGACGAACTTCCGGTGAGCCTCCATGAAAAAGCGGTTGTTCTCCCAGAGGGTATCGTCGCAGTCTATTACAAGGTTCCTGGGCCTCATACGCCGGATTCTACCAGATAAAGCCCTAAAAGACAATAAGAAATAGGTAATTGATGCCGGGGGACACCCCTGTCGCCATGCAGGGAAGTATGCTATAATAATACTGATACCCGCATTGGTTACACCATTTATGGGAGGTCGAGATGAAAACCGATCCTGTGTGCGGAATGGACGTGAAGGAAGATACCCAGTATAATACCCTCCACGGCGGCAAGAAGATGTATTTCTGCAGCCGGGAATGCCAGCAGAAGTTCATCCATAATCCGGAAGGGTTTGAATCGGGTAAAGAGAGTTCGGAGTCGAAGTCCCAGCAAAAGGGCGGCAAGAGGGCGGCTTAGAGCCGCCTCTTAAGCCCGGTTCACTGAGCTGCCGCTTGGCGGCTCTTTTTTTTTACATTCATCATCGGGCCGATAACGACCAGGGCAGCGGCGGCGGCGGCGGAGTCTAGCATGACGTCCGAGACCTTTGCCGTCCTGTCCGGGACGAAATATTGGTGGACTTCATCCGATGCGGCCCAGACGACCGATATGGCGAGCGAAACGATTATTGCCTTTGTCCGGCCCATCCCTGCCGCCCTTATCAGGCACCTGTACCATAGCAGCGCAAGTATCGAATAGATTACGACATGAGCGGTCTTCCTGACGAGGAAATCCAGGCTGTCCAGAAAGCGCCAGCCGTGCTTTATCCCAAGCAGGTCAAGGATGTCCTCAAGCAAAGAGGAGGTGACGTTACCGCTGAACGAGGACGTGGACAAAAGTGCAATAACCCCCATCCAGAGGATGGCGGGGAGATACGGTTTTAATTTTTTCAATTTGATTTACCTGTTTTTTTGGCGATGAAATCCCTGATTATGTCCACTCCGCCTTCTTTAAACTCGGTAAATCTGGTTCCATACCTCTTGTTTTTTTCCGAATCTCCCGGGGCTATCCTCATGACTTCCGATTTCGCTATTACCCTGCTGAAACCGCTCATGCCGGCCAGGAAGAACGATATCTCAATGGTATCCCCTATGGCCAGCTCGCGATCGGACTCGAACAGGAGCCCGCTCACGCTAACGTCCACGGTATTGGCAATGAAGAACTCGTTTCCGAACCGCCCGGACAGCTTCACCTTGACCAGTATCCGTATCGCCTGCCGGGTCGGGATTCCCAGGATCTTTGCAAGGCTTTCGGCCAGCTCATGCCTGTCTAGCGGCTTCTTTATATGCGCGTCGGCTCCCGCATTCACGCAGCGCTCTATCTCGGCCTCATCCTCGGAAAGCGTGGCCAGCATAATCGAGACGCCGTTAATCCCGGAGCTTTTCCGGATGAGCCTGCACACCTCGTCTCCGGGCGTATTCGGCATGTTTAAGTCCATCACGATGACGTCCATCTTCTCCCGCCTGTGGATTCTGATGGCCTCTTCACCCGTAAGCGCGGTAAATACCTTGAAGATGTCCCGGTCCAGGAGGTTCTTTTCCATCTCCAGGACTACATTAGTATTATCGACCAGCAGGATTTTTTTCATTGCCTTACAATTTCCTCCAACTCCTTTAGGGCGTCCTCCTTTTTTACCTTCCTGACTTCGCCACTCTGCCTGAGCTTTATCTCGACCACGCCGTCCTTCAGGTTTCTCTCTCCGACGACAACGCACACCGGTATCCCTATCAGGTCGGCGTCCTTGAACTTGAATCCTGCCCGGAGATCCCTGTCGTCCATCAGCGCGTCGATGCCCTTTGACCTGAGCGCGTCGTATATCTCCGTTGCCGTGTCCATGACGGGGTTGTCGTTCACGGCTTCTCCGTCCCGTCATCGTCCAGGAACGTGCAGCCCATAGCTTTCGAGTATTTCGCCCCGAGCATGAATATGTGCCCGACCTCTATGCCCTTGTAAATCTCTATCTTGCCTTCGGTGCATTTCGGGCATTGGTCGCCGGAAACAGCCTTTCTGAGGTCAGCGACTCCGGTAAACTTGAAGTCCACTCCGCTGTTGACGTTTATAAAATGTTTGTCTTGGGCGTTGCCGCCGGTCACGAAGTTCGTCATTACAGGTACGTTCACGTCCTCGTATACCGGTATCCCCTTCTCGATCAAGCCCTGTGGGCCCGCAAAGCCAGACGGCGCACCGGTTACGCTCTCAACGGTCGCCTTGTCGGCGAGGACGACGTCGTTAGCCCCGGTGAGCTTCTTGAGCTTGATCTCGTTAACCTCGTGGTCGCCGCGCATCAGCACAGCCACAACTTTGTCGTCCGCCTTATAGATAAGGGTCTTAACTATGAGTGTCGGAGCGACATCAAGGAAAGCCGCTACTTCCTCGACGGATTTTTTGCCGGGGGTACTCACGGGCAACATCGGCTTCCTGTCCGAGTCATACGGGACTGCAGGAGGAACCGGCTGTTCGCACTGCGCCTTCTCGACATTGGCCGCTTCATTGGCGGCGGCGATCATGCCCTCGAAAAGAAGGGGCTCATGGCCGTGAATCAAAATGTTTACCTGGTCTTCCTT
>JBEKYB010000067.1:0-7500 GCA_049511435.1 Nitrospirota bacterium
CCTTCCGCACAAGGAACGACCTGACATAGACCTGCGCAAGGAAATACGGCGTCACCCCAAGGAGGTACAACCCGAAGACCGTCACAATCAGGTCCCGTTGCATGTCCGTTATCCTCTTGCCCCCGTATACGAGATGCACAATTACACCCCTGGCCGAAAGCAGCGCTATAGTGACAATGACCGCAACGACGCCGACCGCCTTCAGCGCATTCGCCACATCCGTCCTCAGACCTTCCTCTCCTCCGGTTGTATATCTTTCGCTCCAGTGCGAAAGGAGCACTACGACCAGCCCCATCCCCAAAAAAGTCGTCGGTATCATATAGAGCCTGGTTGCGTATTCCAGGACGGAAACGCTGCCGGGGCTGACCCATGAAGCCATCGCACTGTTTATTACCGGAGTGAACGCAAGCGCCGTCATGCCGGTGACCTGGTAGGAGGAGGTCTTGAAAAGATGGAGTACCTTAGGGCTTTTCCAGGACGAAAACTTCAACCGGACGTCCGTCAGCCTGCCCATGACATAAACCAAGACAACGGTGCGGAGGACCTCGCCGGCCACGTATCCCAGCGCTATGGAATGCACCCCGAGCCGTCCCTTGAAGAAAAATATGAACGCCAGCGTGACGACGGCCCTCACGGCCGGGGACAGGGCGGGAACGCTGAAGACCTTGTAGGCGTTGAGCGTGCCTGCCAGGATGCTCGACCAGACTATCAGTACCACCAAGGGCGCGGCCTCGAGCATTATGAGGTGGACAAGCTCCAGCCCGGCCGGCGTGAACCTTGTAAAAAAGGCCAGCGCGGGCCTTATAAAAAGTAGCATCACGCCCACGAGCGCGGCCAGGCCTAAAGTCGTCACGCCGAGCGTGCCGCCTATGAACGCACCCACGTCTTCCCCCGCCGCCCGGGAGTCCGCGACAAAGGGCACGACGACGCTCTCTAGGACGGGGGAGAAAATGGTGGCCATGAATATCACCAGCGCGTACGCGAAGAAAAATGCGTCGGTATCGGGCGATACGCCGAACCAGGTAGCGATGAAGAATGGGATTAAAAAGCCGGCGCCCTTGCCGGCCATGCCCAGCAGGCTCGTGGTGACGGTATCGCGCACGAGCGTATGGGTGAGCGCTTTTTCCAGAAATCGGTCCAAAAGAGACATCGGACGGCCCTGTTTCAGGATTGACGGCTGGCGGCCAGATGTTCTTTGAAGAACGCCGTAAAAACTCCTATCAAACCAGCCGATGCGGTTGTCAATAAGACTATGAGCAATCTTTTAGGACTGTGTTTCTTATCGGGGGGCGACGCCCTGTCTATTACCTGTATGACGACCGCGTCCCTCACCTCGTCCAGCTTTGCCGCCTCGTACTGTCCCCTTAAAAGGCTATACAAGGCCTCGTTGAACTTTACCTCCCTTGCCCTCCGCAGGTACTCGGTCCCGACCCCGGGCATGTTCCCGGTAGGCATGAGCGGGTCGGGGTCGCCGCTCCCCTTGGCCTCGACCTTGGCCAGTTCAACCCTCATGCCGGCAAGCTCTTCCAGGGCCATCTGGAACTCCGGGTTTTGCTGCGTGGCATAGGTCTCCATCGCCCTTAGCTGCACCTCTTTCGCGGCGATAGCGGCCCTTAAAGCGGCTACACCCTCTATGGCGGCCTTGGCCTGCTCGTCTATGGAAAGCGCCCCGGTCTTCTCCTGGAACTCCTTGACGTCCTCTTCCGTGTTTCGGAGGTCTGTCCTGGTCTTTTCAAGCTGTTCCTCCAGGTAAAGCTTCCTTTTGGCCGCTTCGGTTACGGCAAGGTTCCGGGTGAGGCCATCCAGCTCCTCCACAAAGGCGTTTGCGATATCCGCCGCCCTCTTCGGGCTTTTGTCCACTATGGCTATGGATAGTATGTCGCTTTTTTTATCTACGGAAATGTCCGCCTCTTTCATGAGGTCTCTCCGCGCGTCCACCCGGTACTTGTCATCGAAGACCTCAAGCAGGTTGAACCTGTCAATGATCCTGTCGGCTATGGTATTTCCCTGCAGCATTCCCGCATATAATTCGCTTGAAGACTTAGGACTAAAGATATTGCTGCCAAAGTCTAAGGACTTGCCGGACGCCGAGGCAGCCAGCATCCCCAGGTCCATGGCGTTATTATTATGCATAGTGATGAAGACGCGGCTCTCGGCCTTGTATTTTGGCGGGATAATGAAGCTGACGGCTGCGGCGGCCAGGCCGCACGCGAGGGTTATGCCGATTATCAGGCGCCTGTGCCTGAACAGGACATCCAGGTAATCGATCAGGGCAAATTCATCCTGTCCGCTCCTTGTCTCTTCCACAGGCTTTACCCTTCTCTGATTTAAAAAATGGCAACCGAGACTCCGGCGGCCACGGCGGCCTGGAACAATATCTGGGTTATATCTTTAATCTCCTTGAGCCAGGCGATCTTGTCCGTTTCGACCGGGACGATTATCGTATCGCCCGGGTCAAGCTTCCTGGACATGAAGCCGCCGATCCAGCGGTGGTTTTCCGAGTCATAACTGAACCCCATGCCGCTGCCATTGCCTTTCCTGCTTACGGCGCTTCCGTCAACCTTCAGTATGAAGATATCGCCGCTGTCCGCGTCGGGGGTCATGCCGCCGGACTCTCTTATATAATCCTTCACGCTCTCAGAGGATTTGAACACGAACGCGTTCTGGTTGTAGACCGAGCCGATTACCTGGACGAAATTGGGTTTCTCGGGTATAAAAAGATCGTCGCCGTCTTCAAGAGCGATATCATATTCTCCGCCGGTAAACTCCTCCGGTTTGGAAAGCTTTATCGTCAACCGGCCTTTTGCCTTCGTCACCTTCAGTTTGTCAATGAAGGCCTGCTCCTGCTGAATGGCCAGCTTTTGCTGCTGAGCCTCATCCGGAGTAAGGCTTGCCGTGATCGCCTGGGACGAACGGGTCAGAAGCTTCTGCTCCATCCTGTCCACGAGGTCGTCCAGGCTCTTCTGCTGGATTTCCCTCACGGACTCCCGGATGAAGACGGCACCCTTCGGATAGGCAAGGTCGGTGAACCCGCCGGCACGTCTTATGAGAGAGGACAGGGTTTCCCCCCTTTTCACGCTGTATTCGCCGGGATACCTGACCTCGCCCTTGATATTGACCAGCCGGTAGAGCTCCCATTCCGCCACGGGCCTTATAAAGAGGTAGTCGTCGGGCGACAGCGAAACGTCCTCTTTGGAGTCGCCCGTCAGGGCCTTGCCGAGGTTGACGACAAACCGTTCGGTTTTCTGGCCTTCGGGAGTAACATGGATTCTCGTAAGCTCCGCGCTTCCCAGGTCGGCATACCTAAGGACTCCCCCGGCGTATGTCACAAGCTCGCTCACGGTCATCCCGGGCCTGAAACCATATGTGCCCGGCGATTTTACCGGACCGGAGACCTTTACGGTGTTTTCGACTATGTGGGTTACGGGGAATACCGTGACTATATCTCCGTCCCTCAGCAAGAAGTCCTTTTCAGTCCCCTTTTTAATCTCCGAGAGGTTCACCTCCGAAAGGGTCTGCTCCTGCTCTTTATGCACCCGTAATAGCTGCAACCGGTCATCGTAGGCGAGCCCGTTTATCCCGCCCGCCTCCTCGATAAGGTCTGACACCCGCGTGTCGCATTTCAGCTCATAAATTGCGGGCGACCTGACGCTGCCCGCCATGGCGACAAGCGGACCCACCGAAGGCACGAAGACCACGTCTTCCGGCATCAGCCTTACGTCTTTCGATTTGTCCCCCTTCAGCAGGAAGTCGTAGAGGTCAAAATGCACTATCGTCTCGCCGTTCCTTTTAAGCTGGACGTCCCTCATGGTGCCGTCTTTGGCGGGACCGCCCGCCGCGAAAAGGGCGTTAATCAAGGTGGACAGAGAAGACACGCTGTAGCTGCCGGGTTTTTCGACCTTCCCCACCACGAAAACGCCGATGGTCCTAAGGCGCCCCATGCTGACGTTTATCTTTACCGCCGAGGGCTTATAGAAATGGGAGAACCGCTCCTCGATAAGGTTTATGGCCTTTGCATACGGGAGTCCCGCAAGGTAAATCACGCCGAGCTCCGGGATGGTTATCTTGCCTTCCCTGTCCACAACGAACTTGCTCACCTTGTTTATCTGCCCCCATACGCTTATCCATATCTCGTCGTCCGGGCCGATTATGTAGTCCGGACCGACAGGGATGACGTCTACAGGGGCAAAGCTGGACGGAGCCTGGCTGAAAAGGTCGTAGCCGAACTGTCTTATGTCCGTAGACGCAAGCCGCGTCGATTTTATGCCGAGCATATCAAGCACTGCCGCAATCGTATCCAGGCGGCCTACCAGGTAACCGGCATCGATCACGGCCTTTGCAGAGCCCGCGCCCTCTTTTTCGGCATTGGTTTTTTCGGATGAAACGACCTTTACCGCAATCGCAGTAATATCCACGGGCAGGTTGTCCCGGCTATGCTTGAATTCGATCCCGTTGAATTTCAGTATGATCCCAAGTTCTGCGTCTGTAATCTCTACGGCCTTTACGGACACGTACTGCTCAAACTGTGATAGTCCCTGGCCCTTGGGAGACTTTGCGTTGTCAGAGTCAGGCCGTGGCTTCTCAAGCTGCTGAGGCAGTTCGGGCACTTGCATCGGCGGATAAAACTGTAGCTGATTGTTTTGGTACTGCTTTTCTAAGGTCGGGAGTAAGTCATTGCTTTCAGCATATGACTCGGGCGACGAGATAGTAAGGATTGAAATAAATAAGGAAATTATTAATAAAAAACGCATAAGACTCATAAGGCAATCTCTTGGTAGTACTGATAGTACGTTTCCAAAACTGCTTAATCTAAAAGTCTTTTTACGGTTTTTTACTTGAAAGGAAGTTTACTTATAATACGGGCTCTAAGAAAAGTCAAGGGACTTATTTGCCAAAACTTATAATAAGTGGTAGACTGGTTTAGTCATCCAGTCCGCACCCTGCAGGGCCGGCTTCTGCGCCACGGCCTCAATAGCCAGGCCATCGTGGCCCGAGTTCGCGGCAAGTATCCGACCCTGCAGTTTTCTCCCCATTAAGGTTTTCTCCCCATTAAAATTTAATCGGCATAAATTATTGGACAATGTTGACTTTTGGGATTAAAATTATTATAAGTATATGTTCGAGACGTTAAACTGGCGCGCCGCCAGTGGACTTAGGTACTTTGGTTTTATTAAGGAGTTTTAAAAATGGGCAGAATATATATAGACAATAACGCCACGACCGCCGTAAGGCCGGAGGTGGCCGAGGCCGTCAAGGGCCTTTTGACGGGCTGCTACGGAAACCCCTCTACCCTGTACTGCATAGGGCAGGAAGCGCACGTCGAGATGGAGAGGGCGCGCGACATCATGGCCGATGCGCTCGGGGCTCAGAGGGAAGAGATTATATTCACGAGCGGCGGCACGGAGAGCGACAATATCGCCGTCTTCGGCACCGCCCGCGCCCTCCGTAAGAAGGGCAACCACATCATCACGACAAAGATTGAGCACCACGCCGTCCTGAACCCGTGCAAGGCGCTTGAGAAGGAAGGCTGGCAGGTGACGTACCTCCCGGTGGACCAATACGGCATGGTGAACCCGTCCGATGTGGAGAGGTCTATCAACGACAACACCGTACTGATAAGCATAATGCATGCAAATAACGAGGTAGGCACGATAGAGCCGATAGCCGAGATAGGGAAGATTGCGAAGGCCAAAAAGATAACCTTCCACACGGACGCGGTGCAGAGCTTCACGAAGATACCACTAAATGTCAATGAGATGGGTATCGACCTCCTTTCTGCGTCGGCGCACAAGATCTACGGCCCCAAGGGCGTGGGGCTCCTCTACGTGAGGAAGGGCACCAAGATAATGCCTATCATGTACGGGGGGCATCAGGAGCGTTCCCTGAGGCCGGGCACGGAGAATGTGCCGGGAATAGTCGCGTTCGGCAAGGCCGTGGAGCTGATGCTGGCCGAGCGTGAGGCGGAGGAGGCGAGGCTCCTGGGGCTCCGGGAAAAACTATGGGAAGGGATAAAGGCAAAGGTGCCGCATATAATGCTTAACGGCCACCCTACGCTAAGGCTTTCGGGCACTTTGAACGTGATATTCGAGTACGTCGAGGGCGAGTCGATAATACTGGGCCTGGACGAGCACGGCATATGCGCCGCTTCCGGCTCGGCATGCACGTCCGATGCGCTCGAGCCGTCGCACGTCCTGGGGGCGATGGGCGTGCCCGTGGAGAAGACGCACGGGGCGCTGCGGCTCTCGCTCGGACGTGAGAACACGGATGCCGACGTGGATAAAATCCTCGAAGTCCTGCCGAAGGTGGTGGAGAACCTGAGGAGCTTCAGCCCGATTTACAAGGACTTTTTAAGGCAGCAGACCGTTTCTTAACCCCCCTTCCCTTTAATTCCCCTCCCCACCTGTGGGGGAGGGATCAGGGGTGAGGGCTATCATACGAAAGGAGCTTTAAGGACTAAAAATGGCATATTCCGAAAAAGTAATGGACCATTTCCGGAACCCCCGGAACGTAGGCGAGATGCAGGACCCGGACGGCATCGGCAAGGTAGGCAACCCGGTCTGCGGCGACATCATGGAGCTTTACATAAAGGTCGAGGACAACGTCATAACCGACGCCAAGTTCCAGACCCTTGGATGCGGCGCGGCGATTGCGACAAGCTCGATGGTAACAGAGATGGTAAAAGGCAAGAAGTTAGAGGACGCCCTAACGATATCAAACTCCATGGTCGCGGAGGCGTTGGGCGGGCTCCCGCCTGTCAAGATGCACTGCTCCGTACTTGCGGAAGAGGCCCTCCAGAGCGCTATAGCCGACTATAAGAAGAAAAAAGGGTTTTAACCTTCAGGCCAGGTGGCCTTGAAAGGTTTCCGTCTCTCTGCTAAGCTCTTTATAAGCACTAAGTTGCCGCGGCGATTTCCCCCCTTGATAGAATCCAGGCTCTAGGGTGAAAAATGGACGGGCCGAAGGAAGCTCTGGTTATAGTTGACATGCTCAATGACTTCTGCCTGGAGGGAGCCCCGCTGGAAGTGCCTCAGGCAAAAGAGGTCATCCCGAACATAAAGCGCCGGCTCGAGAACGCGCGGAAAAACGGCGTACCCGTCATATTCGTCTGCGACGCGCACGACCCCGACGACATCGAGTTCAGGAACTGGCCTGCGCACTCGGTTGAGGACTCTCCCGGCTCGAAGGTCGTGCGGGAACTTGAACCCATGCCGGGCGAGGTCGTGATACGCAAGAAGACGTTCTTCGGGTTCTACGGCACTAACCTCGACGCCGAGCTTAGGAAGACCGGCGCGGAATTCCTTACTATAACCGGCTGCGTGACCAACATCTGCGTGATGTATACCGCTACCGAGGCGGTCGTGCGCGGGTACAAAGTCAGGGTCCCCATGGACTGCGTCGCCGGGCTAAGTTCCGATATGCATGAGTTCGCGCTCAGACAGATGCGGGAAGTATTAAAGGCAGAAATCATTTAGACCTGATACAATGCTGTTTTTTGAGTTA
>JBEKYB010000068.1:0-7475 GCA_049511435.1 Nitrospirota bacterium
AGTCAGTATTTAATGTCCCTCCGCATAGTCTTATGGCAGCGCGGCGTTACCTTGAACAACTGGCAACGTCCGCCGCGGAAGTGGTCGCCGGCGTCAGTGCCCTCGATACTGCCGGTGGCGCCATAGATAACCAGACCCTGTGGTGGGCGCGCGCCTTCGCCGGTCAGTGCCAGGCCGCCCTCAATGAACTGGCGTTTCTCGTCCCGTGGATATTGCTGCCGGATTCTCCTGATAGCTTCCGGGAGTTCCCGGCCCTGTGCGGAATCCCGACGCTGCGCCAACTGGCCAACATTGATGAGGAGTTGCCGCCGGCGACCGATGATGAGCTTAAAAGGCTTGTCACAGAGGCAGGCCGGCGTGCCAGGCTGAGAATCGCGGCAATAGAAAGGCTTGCTCTGCAGTCCGGAGAATTAGCCCGCATGGAATATGACGTTCTGTTCGACAAGGCCCGCCATTTATTATCCATCGGATATAACGTCGGCGAACGGCGGCGGGACGAGAGTTTTTATGATTTATTAGCCTCTGAGTCCAGACTGTGCAGTTTCGTGGGGATTGCGCAGGGTCAACTGCCGCAGGAGAGCTGGTTCGCTCTGGGACGCCTTCTTACCACCGCCAGCGGGAATCCAGTCCTCCTTTCATGGAGCGGATCGATGTTTGAGTACCTGATGCCGCTCCTGGTGATGCCGACATATGAAAACACGCTGCTCGACCAGACCTATAAGGCGGCTGTGGCCGCACAGATCGAATACGGAAAGAAGCGCAGGGTGCCTTGGGGTATGTCGGAGTCCGGCTTCAACACGATAGATGTACATTTAAACTACCAGTACCGCGCGTTTGGCGTGCCCGGACTTGGGCTGAAACGCGGTCTCGCCGAGGACCTGGTTATTGCACCTTATGCTTCGGCCCTTGCCCTGATGGTGGCGCCGGAGGAAGCATGCCTAAACCTGCAGCGACTCGCGGCCGCAGGCCTTGAAACCCGATATGGCTTCTACGAGGCGATTGACTACACGCCTTCCCGCCTGCCGCGCGGACAGTCAAGCGCAGTGGTCCGGTCCTTCATGGCACATCACCATGGCATGAGTTTTCTTTCTATGGCCTGTTTGCTCCTGGACGGTCAGATGCAGAAGCGGTTCGAGTCTGATCCGGGGTTCCAGGCAACCATTCTGCTGCTCCAGGAACGTATGCCGAAGGCCACGGCGTTTTATTCGCGTGCCGCCGAGATTTCAGAGATCCGGACGGCCTCAAGCGGCCCGGAGATGCCGGTGCGCGTGCTGAGCAGTCCCAACACGCCGGTCCCGGAGGTGCAGCTATTGTCTAACGGCAGGTACCACGTGATGGTCACGAATGCGGGGGGCGGTTACAGCCGGTGGAAAGATATGGCGGTTACACGCTGGCGCGAAGACAGTACCTGCGATAACTGGGGCACGTTCTGCTACATCCGCGACGTAGCGAGCGGTGAGTTTTGGTCAACTGCATATCAGCCTACGCTTAAACGGGCGAAGAAGTACGAAGCGATTTTTTCGGAAGCGCGAGCAGAGTTTCGTCGCACGGATAATAACATCGAGACGCATACGGAGATTACTGTTTCGCCCGAGGATGACATGGAACTGCGCCGGGTCACGATTACCAACCGCTCACAGACGCGTAGAGAAGTGGATATAACGAGTTACGCGGAAGTGGTCCTTGCTTCGCCTGCATCGGACGAACTGCATCCGGCGTTCAGCAACCTCTTCGTCCAGACCGAGATCATCAGCAAACAGGGCGCCATACTCTGCACGCGCCGGCCTCGCTCCATCGATGAGCAGACGCCGTGGATGTTTCACCTGATGGCTGTGCATGGGGCAGATGCCGGAGAGGCTTCCTATGAAACCGACCGTATGCAGTTCATAGGCCGGGGCAACACGGTCGCCGACCCGCAGGCTATGAACGATACTTCAAACCCCTCGGGGGTGCTTTCAAACAGCCAGGGCTCGGTGCTCGACCCCATTGTCGCTGTACGGTACAGGCTGACCATCGAGCCGGAAAAAGCGGCCACAATAAATATTGTCACCGGCGTCGGAGAGAATCGAGAGGCCTGTATTGGACTTATCGGGAAATATCAGGACCGGCGTCTTGCGGACCGTGTCTTCGATCTGGCATGGACGCATGGGCAGGTGCTATTACGACAGATCAATGCCACTGAGTCCGACGCGCAGCTCTACGGGCGCCTGGCAAGCTCGGTGATCTATTCCAATTCTTCGTTGCGTGCCGATACGGGCACTCTCCTCGCCAACAGCAGAGGGCAATCCGACCTGTGGGGCTACTCCATTTCGGGCGACCTCCCAATCGTACTGTTGCAGATTGAAAGCCCGGCCAATATCGACCTGGTGCGCCAGCTCGTTCAGGCCCATGCATACTGGCATTTAAAAGGACTGGCGGTAGATATGGTGATCTGGAACGAAGACCACGCCGGTTATCGGCAGCTTCTCCAAGAGCAGATAATGGGGATCATTGCCGCAGGCCTTGAAGCGTACGTGCCGGACCGACTGGGAGGCATTTTTGTGAGACCTGCGGACCAGATATCGAATGAGGACCGCATATTGTTTAAAACGGTCGCCCGCGCCATCATCACCGACAGCCGGGGAACACTGGTGGACCAAGTCATCTGGACTGTTAACCGTCGCAGTGTTGTTGAGGCTAGCATGCCGCGCCTCACTCCGACCCGGGTCTACCGCGAAGCCCCGAATGCCGCCGCGATGCCCCGCGCCGATCTGCTGTTCTCTAATGGACTCGGCGGTTTCACGCCTGATGGCCGCGAGTATGTGATTACGACCACGCATGGGCAGGTGACTCCAGCTCCTTGGGTGAATGTCTTGGCAAACCCGCAGTTCGGGACCGTTATCTCGGAGAGCGGGCTCGCTTACACCTGGATGGACAATGCCCACGAATTCCGTCTCACTCCCTGGCATAACGACCCGGTAAGCGATTCCAGCGGAGAGGCTTTTTACATCCGCGACGAAGAGAACGGCCACTTCTGGTCCCCCGCCCCTCTGCCCAGCCGCGGGGCAATGCATTACGTCAGCCGCCACGGATTCGGTTACAGCGTCTTTGAGCACGTGGAGGACGGAATAAGTACCGAGATGTGGGTCTACGTGGCCCTGGACGCTTCGGTCAAGTTTACGGCATTGAAGGTAAAAAACGAGTCAGGCAGACCGCGCCGACTATCCGCTACGGGTTATGTGGAATGGGTGCTGGGAGATCTTCGGTCAAGGACGGCAATGCATGTGATCACTGAACTTGATCCGGGCAGCGGCGCGCTATTCGCGCGGAACCCCTACAATACGAAGTTCGCGGACCGGACCGCCTTCTTCGACGTGGATGATACGACCCGTACCGTGAGCGGCGACCGGAGGGAGTTTATCGGCCGAAACGGCACACTCAAGAATCCGGCCGCGCTGACCCGCTCGCGGCTTTCCGGCAGGTTAGGGGCCGCCCTGGACCCCTGCGCCGCTATCCAGGTCCCCTTTGAGCTTGCCGACGGGCAAGAGCGCGAGATTATCTTCAGGCTTGGCGCGGGGCGAGATGCCGAGGACGCCAGCAAACTGGTAAGTCGATACCGGGGGGCCGCTGCCGCGCGCGACGTACTCGAAGCTGTCTGGCAGCATTGGAATCACACTCTGGGCGCAGTGCAGGTGGAGACACCCGACCAGTCCGTTAATATAATGACCAATGGCTGGCTGATATATCAGACTCTGGCGTGCCGCCTTTGGGCCCGCAGCGGATACTACCAGTCGGGGGGCGCTTTCGGTTTCCGCGACCAGTTGCAGGACGTGATGGCGCTCATCCACACAGATCCGCGTCTCGCGCGTGAACATATGCTCCTGTGCACGTCGCGCCAGTTTCAGGAGGGAGATGTTCAACACTGGTGGCATCCCCCATTAGGTCAAGGCGTCCGTACGCGCTGTTCCGACGATTTTCTCTGGTTGCCTTTGGCTGCCTGCCGCTACGTTCTGAGTACCGGGGACACCGGGGTGATGGATGAATCCGTCCACTTCATCGAGGGCCGCCAGGTAAACACGGACGAGGACTCGTATTACGACATTCCCCGCCAGTCTGAACAAACGGCCAGTCTCTACGAACACTGTGTGCGAGCTATTATTAAGGGCATCAGCTTCGGGGAGCATGGCCTGCCGCTTATCGGCTCGGGCGACTGGAATGACGGAATGAACATGGTCGGCGCACAAGGCA
The DNA here is from genome assembly GCA_049511435.1 of Nitrospirota bacterium. Taxonomy (GTDB): domain Bacteria; phylum Nitrospirota; class JACRHJ01; order JACRHJ01; family JACRHJ01; genus JBEKYB01. The sequence goes on from JBEKYB010000068.1 coordinate 4,228, forward strand.
AGGGCGAAAGCGTCTGGCTGGGTTTTTTCCTTTACGAAGTTCTCATGCAGTTTACCAAGATTGCACACCTGCGCGGTGACCGACCGTTTGCAGAACGCTGTCAGGAAGAGGCGGCCCAACTGAGACGTAATATCGAGAAGAATGGCTGGGATGGCGGCTGGTACCTTCGCGCCTATTTCGATAACGGCTTGCCGCTCGGTTCGGCAAGTAATGCCGAATGCCAGATTGATTCCATTTCGCAAAGCTGGTCCGTCCTCTCCTGCGCAGGGGATGCCAATCGTTCGGCTATGGCAATGGAAATGGTGGATAAACGCCTGGTAAGGCGCGACCATGGCCTGGTACGACTGATTGACCCGCCGTTCGACAAATCGGATTTGAATCCAGGCTATATAAAAGGGTACGTCCCGGGCGTGAGGGAGAATGGTGGCCAGTACACCCATGCCGCAATCTGGGCTGCGATGGCCTTCGCCCAATTAGGCGACAGACAACGGGCATGGGAAATTCTGACAATGATCAACCCGGTGAACCATTCGATATCCCGGGAAGAGATGGAGACCTATAAAGTTGAACCGTACGTTGTCGCAGCCGACGTATACGCAGTATCTCCTCACATCGGTCGCGGCGGGTGGACGTGGTACACGGGGTCTGCCGGCTGGATGTACCGGCTCATCCTGGAATCGCTTCTGGGGCTGAGACTCGAAGTGGATAAACTGCGCTTCGCCCCATGCCTGCCCGAGGATTGGGAGGCGTTCAAAATCCACTATCGATACAGAGAAACTATCTACCATATCACCGTCATGCAAGCACGCGATGGAAAAGGCGGGACGGGCGTGACGGTCGATGGCGTTCTGCAACAAGGTGAGACTATCCCCCTTGTTGACGACCGTCAGGAACACTGGGCCGAGTTGAGGGTTGCGGCAACTCAGGCGGCGGAATAAACCTGAGTATCATTTTGCCAGAGGCGACCGCCCGCATATTCTCCAAGCATCCCCGATTTCCCCAAGCTCGTTAAATCGATCCCTGCCATGCGCATCATTTAGGATTGCAAAGCGCATACCGAGGCGTACAAATTGGGACGGGCTTATCGCAGTAGATGTCAGAAAATTGACAAAAACGGTTTAGCCGGGTATATTTAATCTCATGTAATTAACGATTCTAAAGGAGGAACAGTCGTGACTAAGGTGAAAAAGATCAGGCAAAAAAAGGGGTGAAATGAAGGCATATACGATGATAGGCATTTTACTGATTGTTGTGGGAATTGCGTCCTTTGCGTATCAAGGCATCACCTATACGACCAGAGAGAACGTCGTTAATGTCGGGCCCATCCACGTGACGGCTGATAAAACTAAAACAATTCCACTAACTCCGGTCATTGGCGCTATTGCGCTCGCGGGCGGCATCGTGTTGGTGGTCATGGGAAGTAAAAAGGGATAAAGGAGGCAAAACTATGTCATTGATTCACTTAGTGATTATTTTGGTTGTCGTTGGAGTTATCCTGTGGCTGATCAATACCTACATACCGATGCAAGCAACCATAAAGAAGCTCTTGAATGCGGTAGTGGTTATTGGAGTGATCCTCTGGCTATTAAGTGCCTTAGGGCTATTAGACTCAATAAGAGGTATTCGCATTGGGAGGTGATGTGCTCTCAGAAAACCGTTCCATGTGAAATAAAGGAGGAAACAAAATGCAAAGGTTGTTTTTTGGGACATTGCTTTTGGCGTTGGCAATTGTAGTTCCTGTTCCATCGATGGCAAGGGTAGATGTAAACATTGGCATTGGTCTGCCGCTGCCGCCGCCCCTAGTACTTCCAGCACCGCCAGATGTGATAGCGATGCCTGATACGGACGGTGTTTACGTCGATCCTAACATTACAGATGAGGACCTCTTTTTCTGGAATGGCTGGTGGTGGCGTCTATGGGACGGCCGTTGGTATCGCTCGCATTATTATGACCAGGGATGGGGTTATTATGACAATGTCCCAAGTTTTTATTTTGATGTAGACCCGGGTTGGAGAGGATACTACAGAGACCATAATTGGAATGGCCACCGATGGAACTATGAACGGATTCCTTACCAGCAACTTCAACATAACTGGAAAGGCTGGCAAAGTAGTAAACATTGGAGTCAAGGAGCTTGGGGTGTCCAGGGCTATAAACCCAGGCCACCACAAGAGAGGCAGCAGCTAAGACAACAAAGGCAGCAGCAATATCAACAGAGGCCTGAGGTTCAGAAGCAAAGACAACTCCAGGGTCAAAAACCTCAAGGCCGGCAACAAATACAACCTAATCCTCAGCGGCCCGGACGACAGCCTCAGGAGAAAGTACAGCGGCAACAGAAGCAGCAGCCGCAGGTTCAGAAACAACATAAACAGCCCCAGCAGAAGGTTCAGCGGCAGCAGAAACAACAGCAAAGGCCTCAGGCTCAGCGACCGCAACGTTCTCAGCCTCAAGGAAGACCTCAGGGAAGACCTGAAGGAGGGGGGGAAGAACATAAAAGGTAGGATTACAACAGGTTCACTCGACGATAAAGAGGCTCATATCTGTCAAAGGGTCTCAGGGCGGGCGCACCCCGCCGCGTGCGGTTAATCGAATGGAGGATTTATTATGAAAAAGGTGTTGACATTGCTGGCGGGGGTGTCGTTTCTCCTGTCATTTGCCTTATGCGCCAATGCTCTGGCGGATGATTTGCCGAGCAGGGCGGGAACGTTCACAATCAGCCCGCTGATAGGCGGATACCTGTTCGACGGCGAACAGCATTTGAAGCACTCAGGGGTCTATAACCTCAACCTGGGATACAACTTTACGGAGAACCTGGGCATCGAGGTAGGCGCCGGGTTCATAAACACGGGCTTCCGGGCAAACGCCGGAGGCGGCAGAGTAGCGGGCTCCCTCTACCACATGGACATGCTCTACCATGTAACAAATCTCATGCCTAACCTAGAGCCCTATGCCGAGGTGGGCGGCGGCGCGGTGCTGCTCGATCCCGAACACGCCGACTTACGCGCGAACGCCATGGTGAACTTTGGGGGAGGGATAGAGTATTTTCTTATGCCTGAGATCGCCCTGCGCGCCGACGTGAGGGATTTGGTTACGTTCAACAACCACTACGGGGACAATACCGAAAACAACCTCATGTACACCGCCGGGATAACTGTATACTTCGGCGGGAAGAAGCAAGAAGCCGTGGCCGAGGCCGCGCCGCCGCCGCCGGTGGAAGAAGTCAAGCCGACGCCTGCGCCGCCGCCGCC
>JBEKYB010000069.1:0-7384 GCA_049511435.1 Nitrospirota bacterium
CGAGAAGTTCTACGACGCCTTGGTGGCGGTGCGTCTGGGAGACAGCTACTACGAAGAGGCGAAATACGCCGAGGCCGAGGTGGAGTACAAGAGGTTCCTGGAGCTGCACTCCAAGAACAAGGCCGCGCCGTACGTCCAATACCAGATAGGGATGTGCAACTTCAAGCAGATGGGCACCGCCGACCGTGACCCGGAATACGCGGTGAACTCCGTGAACGCATTCACCCAGCTGCTTAAGGACTACCCGTCGAACCCTTACGAGGATGAGGCGAAGGAGAAGATAAGGCTCGCACAGGGGAGGGTGGCCGAGCACGAGTTCATGGTGGGCAACTACTACTACAGCCGGGGCTACTACAAGGCTGCGGCCATGCGCTTCAAGGGCATCGTGGACAACTACCACGGTTCGAAGGACGAGGCCGAGACGCTATACAAGCTGACCGACTCATACATCCGGATCAAGGACTACGACCTGGCAAAGAGCACGCTGGCCGTCCTGTATCAGGAACACCCTAACCACCGTTTCACACAGAAGGCGAAGGAAACATTGGCCGGCAGGATACCGCAGAAATAACCCGCATGGAAAATTTCTACCCGGCATTCATCCGTTTATCGGGCAGACGGGCCGTCGTGATAGGTGGCGGCCCGGTCGCATCGAGGAAGGCGGCCACACTGCTTGCCGCCGGGGCGTCCGTCACCATTATCTCGCCTTCGCTTTCGCCCGCACTCCAGAGGCTCGCGGACGAAGGCCTTGTATCCTATGAGAACAGGAACTATCGGGAAGGGGACCTTGGCGGCGCGTTTATAGCCGTCGCCGCGACTGACGACCCGGAGGTGAACCTCATGGCCGCGGGAGAAGCCGAACGGCTCAGCATCCTCATAAACTGCGCCAACCCGCCTGATGCCGGTAACTTCATCGTCCCCTCATCCGTAAAGAAAGGCTCCCTTACCGTGGCCGTCTCGACGGGCGGGATATCTCCGGCCCTGTCCAAGAAACTGCGCCGGGACCTGGACTTATTTATCGGCGCCGGATATGGTCCGTTCCTCGAGTTCCTTAAGGAGGCCAGGGAGCACGTCCGGGACGTCCTGCAGGACGAGAGGCAGCGCTCCGAAGCTATGGAAGAACTCATAAATTCGGACGCGCTTATGGAGTTTCGGTCAAACCCGCCCGAAGTGGCATTCCCCGCCGCCCGCGAAAGGCTTGAGGCCATAATAAAGAGACTGAAAAAATAACGGTTTTTATATTGTGTGGTAAAGGATACAGCGACTTATCGTTTGTGTCTTTTTTGCAACACATAATATATCGCGCCATCCTGCCGGTTTTTAAACCCTGTTGTATTCTTTGACTATTTCTCAGCATACCCCGGTGGCACTCTAATTGCATATTACTAAGTAATGCTTAACCAAAAGACAATAAAGAGGCCGGTGACGCTTTCGGGCGTCGGGCTTCACTCGGGAGAAAGGGCCAGGGTTACCATCTGCCCGGCCCCGGCCGGAACCGGCATCGTCTTCCTGTCGGGTGGGGCCCGTGTCAGGGCCGTCTGCGACAGCGTCGGCGACACCAGCTACGCCACAAGCCTTCTGGAGGACGGAGTCCGCATAGGGACGGTGGAACATATCCTGGCGGCCCTTGCGGGCCTTCTGGTGGATAATGCCTACATAGAGACGGACGGCGGCGAAGTGCCCATCCTCGACGGAAGCGCCTGGCCGTTCGTAAAGGCCATAAAAGAGGCCGGGCTGTCGGTGCAGGGGATGCCCCGCCGTTACATGAAGGTCGTAAAGGACGTCACCGTCCATGACGGCGACAAGTCCGCAAGCATCCTGCCCTCGCCCGTCTCCACGATAACGTCCAGGATTGATTTCGACAACCCGCTGGTCAGCGACCAGAGCCTCTCGATGGAATATAACGCGGCGTCCTTCGAGCGCGAGCTGGCCCCCGCGCGCACCTTCGGCTTCTTCAGGGATGCCGAGATGCTCAGGCAGGCGGGGCTGGCGAGGGGCGCATCTCTTGAGAACGCCGTGGTAATAGGTGAAGACGGAATCCTGAACCATGAAGGCCTGAGGTTCCCCGACGAGTTCGTGCGCCACAAGATGCTGGACATGATCGGCGACCTCTCGCTCACGGGCTTCCCAATCATCGGCCATTTTGTAGCGGACAAACCCGGGCACGCATTGAACCACCGCCTGGTGCGCGAGCTGCTTGCCCGGCCGGACTGCTGGATTATGGTCGAGGGCCATCCCGCCGAAGAGGCCGAGGCGACAATGGCGGAAGCCGTCCGCTGAACGGCGGTTATCGTGAGCGTGGGTGCTAGTGATAGTTTATTTCTTTGATATCTAGGTGTGAGGTGGCCTGGTGCCGGTTCTTTCGGCGGAGGACGCTTACCGAACGTCACGATGTCGAATAAATAAACTATCACTCACAAAGAGCCGTCAGCTGTAGAAGTAAAGCAGGTCCTAAGTTGTAAGGAGGAGCCGGGAGCCGTGCAGTAAGGTTCCCGGCTTTTGTTATGGCGTATATCCGCCCTCGACCGGCTTGGTGTGGCAGCGCTGGCAGTCATATAAAGAGAACGCCACCTTGTCGTGGCATACCCCGCAGTACTGCCCGTCGAAGATGTCCAGCATAGTGTAGCTGACATCCCCCTTCTTCACGCTCGGGAAAATCTCGGGGTGGCAGACCTCGCAGCCGTTCCAGAGCGCATGTTTCTTGTGAGAGAAAATAACTTCGGACATCCAGCTAGCGCGCGACTCTATGGCGAAGTCTTCCTGGGGCTTGAGCGCCGGCTTCTTTATAGATATGCCTTCCAGGTAATCTACCGGCGAGATGAAGCCCTTGGCTTCGGCCTCCTCCCAGTCTATCCCGTCGCCCAGTCCCTTCCTGGGGAAGCCCTTGGTGAAAACGGAGAACAGGTACTCCTTCTTGACGTTAACGCCTACGGAATGGCACCGGTCGCACCTCTTTCCCTCCTCGATAGCAAACTGGTCGGAGCAGGCCGCGAATATCGTCCTGTCCTGGCGCTTCCTCTTCCCGTCGTGGCATGAGCCGCAGTAGAAGCCCTTACTGTTCGTCTCGGCGGTTATATTGGTGGCCCCGGCCTCCATGGCGAAGCCGATGTCCACGTGGCAGAGCCTGCAGGTATACATGGACCGGTGCAGCCAGTGGTCGAAGACCACGGGCGGGACGTTCTTCGCCTTCGAGTAATTTTTAATTATTACCCTGCCGTACTCTTCCGGGTTCTCCACCCTCTTGGCATAAGCCGTGCCCGCGAAAATAAACAGGGCCCCCAGGATCAGAAATAACCTTGTCACGCCGCTCTTTCTCTATTTATTTTTCGTCTCCAGCATAAAAAAAAAGAAGTCTCTCGCCCTTTTAAGCCGCCCGGAGTATACCTTCCTCTGCGACTCGTCGAGCTGCTCGATCTTCGGCATCAGCCTGTCGCACCTGTCCATGAGCGTCTTGAGTTCTTCCTTGGAAAGGGTGGCCGCAACCTCGGTCTTGGAGCATATGTCGTCGAACTCCTTCTTCCAGTCGTCCGGGGCTGCTGCGGCCGCCGGCTGGCCCGCAAAACACGGGCGCTGCCAGGCTGGGAGCGCGGGAATTGCCGCCGCCGCAAGAAACATAAAGACCAGCAGGAGGCGCCTTTTCATCACTGGACCTGTTTCGAGTGGCACCTCTGGCAGTCGAGCACAGGGAAGGCAACGGTGCTGTGGCAGACGCCGCAGTATTTGCCCTCGAAGATCTCTTGCATCGAGTATTTCGTTGCGCCCTTCTTGACGCCGACGAATATCTCGGGATGGCAGAGCTCGCAGCCGCTCCATACGGTGTGTTTCTTGTGCGAGAATATGATATCGGGCATGCCCTCGACCTTGGGCACGACTTCAAGGTCGTTCTGTACTTTCAGGGTCTGCCGCTTAATGGATATGCCTTCTATGAAGTCAATAGGCTTGATAAGCCCGTCCTCCTCGGCCTTTTCCCAGTTGACTCCGTTGCCGAAGCGCTCCTTGGGGAACTTCTCTAGGAACTTGTTGAAGTCGTATTCCCGCGGCACGTTCTTCCCGAGGGAGTGGCAGCGCTCGCAGCGCGCGGCGTCTTCCTTGAGAGGGGTCTTTGAGCAGGCCTCGAAGACGACCCTGTCTCCAAACTTCATCTTCCCGTTGTGGCACGCGCCGCAGTAGTATCCGTTGATGTTGTCCTGCGCCTTTATGTTGGTATCTCCGGCCTTCATCGCGAAACCGATGTCGACGTGGCAGAGCCTGCATGTGAAATTCGCCCTGTGGAGCCAGTGGTCGAAGACGACCGGCGCGATCCAGGCCTTCTCAGAATAGTTGTTGATTACCACCCGGCCGTACTCGTACGGAAGCGGCCTCCTTTTCTTCATACCGCCGTCAGCCGAAACGACCGCAGGCACGACAAGCAGAACGAGCAAAAAGATACAGAATTTCTTCATGCCCACCTCCCGGTTAAACCTCATGCTCAAATGGCAAATTGCCACAGCAACGTCTCTGTAAATGAAAACAATATGAGTTTAATGGAAGTTGCCGGAAAAGTCTATAATATTAGTTAATATTAATTTTTTATTTGGTAGGCGCGGCGCCCGGAGCAACCGGGGCATTGGGGGGGACAGGCCTGACCTCTATCGGCTCGCGCCTGGGGAGGATTATCCCCTGGTCCTTGAGTTCCTTCCGGATTTTTTCCTTATTCTTTGCGGCCTCGTCCGGCGGCAGGTCCTTCAGGGAGCGCAGTTTTGACCGGATTTCCTCCTTTTTGTCAGGCGGCAGGGCGTTGAACTTCGCCACCCCGTCCCGGTACTCCTGCTTCTGCTGAGGTGTCATGGTCCGCCAGCGCTCAACGGTGCTCATGACCTTTGTCTTCTTCTCGGGCGGCAGGTTTTTAAGGCGCCTGTACCTGTCCCTCAGTTCCTGCCTCTTCGCGGGCGGAAGGGACCTGAATACCTTGTAAGCGTTCTTGAGCCTCGCCCTTCGTTCCGGGGTCATGCTCTTCCACATCTCGTAGTTCTCGAGAATATCCTGCTTTTCCTCTTCGCTTAAAGAGTCCCAGCGCTCCTGAACCGACTGGGTTTTTAATGTTTTCCGGGGTATTGGTTTCGATGCGGGCTTGACGGGAGCCGGCTGCGCCGGGGCCGCTGGCTGCGTCTTTACCTCCTCTCCCTGGGCCAGGTATATTCCCATGACCAGGGCGGACGCCGCGGCAGCTGCAATCAGAATTTTTTTAATCTCGATGCCAAATGGAGTCCATATTGGTCGAGGCCTCTTGTCCATCACGGGTCGAGTCCTTCCCGAGCCCCTTTTATTTAGTCGTTGACCGTGCCGGTCTGGTTGGTCGGCCCACTCTGACTTATCGGGCCAAGCTGGTCAAGCCCGGAGTTCTCCATCTCCTCTATAACGTCAAGGTCCTGGATGACGTCCATGTTATCAAGCACTTCCCAGTCCGCCTGGGCCAGCACGACCTGGTTGTCCAGGGTCTGGCGGTGGCCTGAGAAATGCGGTATTACCAGGGTAAGTACCAGGGTCGCGGCGGCCGCGCCCGCGGCTATATACGCCGGGATAAGCCGTCCTGGAAAGGACCTTTTCCGGGGCGCAATTTTGGAGAGCACCGCGTCTACCGCCCTCCTGACCTGTCCCTGGTCGGGCGCCTGTGGAGTCACCATCCTGAGTGCGGCTATCGCCTGGAGCTCCAGACGGCACTCCTGGCATGCCAGGACGTGGGCCGCCACTGTGGCAGCTTCGTCTCTTTCCAGCTCCCCGTAATGGTAGAGGACCAGCCGGTTCCGGTATCCGCAAGTGTCTTTATCCATGACTGCCGTACCCTTTCATGCTTTTTTTCAAGGCCTCCACGGCCCTGAAAAGGTGGGACTTAACAGCCCCTTCGCTAATGCCCAACGCCTCGGCTATCTGGTTTAGCTTAAGCCCCTCCTCGTGCTTGAGGAGGAATACCGCCCGCTGCCTGTCCGGAAGCGCCGCCAGGGCCTTTTTAAGGGCAGCCCTGAGTTCCTTTTGCGCCAGCCCCGAATCTGGCATTGAGGCCGGGTTGGAGTCCGGAGACTCCTCTATGAGGTCCTGCTCGTCGCCTTCGTCTTCCCTGGGCGCCATGAAGAAGAAAACCTTCTTGATGAGCGCCGCCTTCCTCAGATGGTCCAGGCAGACGTTCGAGAGGACCTTCACGAACCATGTATAGAACCGGGAATCGCCCTTGAAGGAGCCCAGCCCCCTGTATGCCCTTATAAATGCGTCCTGGGCCAGGTCCTGGGCATCGTCCGAATTCCCGGTCATCTGTCGCGCAAAGGCAATCGCCCGCGGCATGTACCTCCTGACGATTACCCCGAAGGCCTCCGAGTCCCCTCTTTTTGCGGCCCCGATGAGCGCTGCCTCTTCGTCGGCCGCCGCGGGCTCCGTGTCCGCTATCCGCTCGTACCCTGGCGCCTCGCTCTGGCGCAGTCTCAGTTCTTGCGGCGGCCTTGGTGCCTGAAATATACCTTCCGCGTTCAAGCCTTTCCCTTCTCGGTCCCGTACGGTCATGCTTAAAAGGGCATCCGGATATTGTTGCGGGCTACTGTTATTTTATATCTTTAGAAGATATAATACACCTTTTTTCAGGCACCCGTACAAATTTTTACCTTGCCCCTTTAATCACCATTGCCGCCTACGAATTCCGCAAAGGCTTTAAGCCGCGCTTATTGCCAGAATAGCAAAGTATTCTGTAGAGATAGACGAAGGCAGGCTTAAAAAGATTACATGGAGATTTTCGGGCCGGCAGCCGGGGCCTCTTTTGAAGGCCCCGGCTATGCCCTTTGAGACTAAAACTGCCGATCCAGGGACCACTTCGAAGCTTAGCGCGCTGGGGGGTGGTCCCTGAAAAAGCTTAATTACTTCGCCGGGGCTGCAGGGGTTTCCGCCGGAGCTGCCGGAGCGGCTTCTTCCTTCTTCGCCTTCTTGGCCTTTTTGGCCTTCTTGGCCTTCTTCTTCGTGGCACACGGGGCCTTCTCAGCCGGGGCGGCCTTCTCGGCCGGAGCTGCTGCCGGGGCGGCTGCTTCCTCAGCGTATGCCATCGTAACCATCAGGAACATGCTCATCATTAAAGCTGCTAATATCTTCTTCATTTTTACTTTGTGATAATTTTAGCTGCGGCCCTAAAGGCTTCATCTTTAGTCTTAATTTTACCGATAGCTTGAAGCTCTTCAATCTGAGATAAAATATCACCAATTAATTTTGAAGGAGCTAATTTAAATCTTCTCATTACATCATTTCCGTTAAGAAGTCGCTGCTTCTTTTCTTCTTTACCTTTAGCCAGATACTCGCTTATTAAAGATGCGACAACTTTCTCATGCTGCTTACGCGCTTTGCAAGTTGTAAGCGGGCCTCTAGTCGCACG
>JBEKYB010000070.1:0-7342 GCA_049511435.1 Nitrospirota bacterium
CCCGCACCGCGGCCGTCCAGCCGGGCGTGGTCACCGGGGTATTCCAGAAGGCGGTCGAGGACGTGGGCCTTTTCTACCCGCCCGACCCCGGAAGCCTTGCGTACTGCACGCTGGGCGGGAACGTCGCCGAAAACGCGGGCGGGATGCGCGCCCTTAAATACGGCGTGACGCGAGATTATGTCATCGGACTGAGAGCCGTCCTGCCTTCCGGCGAGGTGATAAGGACGGGCGTCAGGACGGCGAAGGGCGTGGTAGGCTACGACATCACGAGGCTCCTTGTAGGCTCGGAAGGGACGCTCGCCGTCATCACGGAGATAACCCTTAAGCTCGTGCCGAAGCCGGAGAAGGTATTTACGATGACCGCCTTCTTCAGGGATTCTGCGGATGCTGGCCGGGCCGTCGCGGCGGTGATGGCGTCCCCGTACACGCCCAGGTGCATGGAGTTCCTGGACTCCGAGGCGCTTAAGGCCGGGGCGGTTCATTCGGGTTTCAATCTCCCCGATACGGCGGGCGGGTTCCTGCTCATCGAGACGGACGGAAGCGAAAGCGAGGCGAAGCGTCAGATCGAGGCGATAAGCGGCCTGGTCGGGCAGTATGCCATAAATACCAGGATGGCCGCCGACGAGGCCGAGGCGCAGTCTCTCTGGAAGCTAAGGAGGAGCACGTCCCAGGCGCTCTTCACCCTCGCCCCGGACAAGGTCAACGAGGATACCGTCGTGCCGGTGGATAAGGTCTCGGACGCCCTGGCGGGGTTCGGGGAGATATCCGCGAAGTACGGGTTAAAGATTGTCTGTTTCGGCCATGCCGGCGACGGGAACATACACGTAAACATCATGACCGACAAGAAAGACCCCGTGAAAAAGGCAAAGGCCGGGGAGGCCGTAGCCGATGTGTTCAGGCTCGTGCTATCATTGGGAGGCACTATATCGGGCGAGCACGGCGTCGGCCTGACCAAGGCCCCTTATCTCGGGATGGAGCTGTCCGAATGCGAGATAGCGCTGCTCAAGAAGATAAAAAAGACTTTCGACCCGGCGGACATACTCAACCCTGGGAAAATATTTTGCCTGGAATAGCGGGAACTCAAGACAATAGGAGCGTAAATGGGTATTCTTGAAGAGAGCTGCGAGCCGACCGAAGCGGAAAGGATAATAGACCACCACTTCGAAACCGCCGCCCTGAAGATAAACCTCGCCCCCGAGCTGTGGGCGTTCCTGAAGGTCCCGTTCAGGGAGATAAAGGTACAGATACCGCTCCGGATGGACGACGGCAGGCTAGAGATATTCGTCGGTTACCGCATCCAGCATAGCCAGGTGCGCGGGCCGATGAAGGGCGGCATCAGGTATCACCCGACCGTTAACCTGGGCGAGATACGGGCGCTCGCGTCGGTCATGACTTGGAAGACCGCGCTTATGGACATACCCTTCGGCGGCGCGAAGGGCGGGATTGTCTGCAACCCGAAGCAGATGTCGGCAAGCGAGCTCGAAAAACTCACGCGCACCTTCGTGGACAGGATCGACGAGAACATCGGGCCGAACCGCGATATACCCGCGCCGGACGTGAACACCAACCCGCAGGTGATGGCCTGGATAATGGACGAATACTCCCGGAGGCACGGCTATTCGCCGGGCGTGGTGACCGGAAAGCCGGTCGAGCTGGGCGGTTCCGTCGGGCGGAACGAGGCGACCGGACGCGGGGTCATGTACCTGACGAGGCAGGCGCTCAACGATAACGGGATTGACGTGAAAGGATGCTCCGTGGTAATCCAGGGCATGGGCAACGTCGGCGGCCACGCGGCACGGCTGCTCTCGGACGAGGGGATGAAGGTCATAGGCATATCGGACAGTAAGGGCGGCCTCTATAACCCAGCCGGCCTCAACATTAGCAGGGTAATGATGCACAAGGACGAGCATGGCGGGCTTTCGGGCTTCAAGGGGGCGGACTACATCAGTAACCGGGAACTGTTAGAGCTCCCGTGCGACGTGCTCATACCGGCCGCCCTGGAATGCGTTATAACCGCCGAGAACGCACCTAACATAAAGGCCCGTATGCTGGTCGAGGCGGCGAACATACCGACCTCGCCCGAGGCGGACAAAATACTGCTGGACAAGGGGGTCGTCATCATCCCGGACCTCCTGGCGAACGGCGGCGGTGTGGCGGTGTCTTATTTCGAGTGGGCGCAGGACCTTCAGTCCGCGTTCTGGGACGAGAGCCGCGTCAACAGGAAGCTCCTCAAGATAATGCTGGACGCATACGGCCTGGTCAAGCAGGTCGCCGCCCAGAACGGCGTGCCCATGCGGACCGCCGCCTATGCGATAGCCATCGGGAAGGTATCGAAGGCGATTATGCTTAGGGGGTTATAGGGGTGCCTGAAACCGTAATCAATGCCCGGGGCCTCTATAAGGAATATGCGGGGTTCGCCGCGGTGAAGCGCATCGATTTCTCCGTCTTTAAGGCCGAATGCTTCGGCTTCCTGGGCCCGAACGGCGCGGGCAAGACCACCACGATGAACATGGTGCAGGGCTACAGCCCCCTAAGCGGCGGCGAGCTCGGCATCTTCGGGATGGACATCAGGAAGGACGACCGGAGGATAAAGGCCAGGATAGGGGTCGTGCCCCAGGAGAATAACCTGGACCCGGACCTGACCGTCCTCGAGAACCTGCGCATCTACGCCAGGTATTTCGACATCCCCAAGGATGAGGCGACGAGGCGCGCCATATCGCTTCTTGAGTTCATGGCGCTCACCGAAAAGAAGGACGAGCGGATACCGAAGCTCTCGGGCGGGATGAAGAGGAGGCTCATGGTCTCCCGTGCGCTGATAAACGACCCGGACCTCATAATGCTTGACGAGCCGACTACCGGCCTCGACCCGCAGGCGAGGCACCTTATATGGCAGAAGCTCCGGGGCCTGAAGCGCGAGGGGCGCACTATGGTGCTTACCACCCAGTACATGGACGAGGCCGCCGCGCTCTGCGACAGGCTGGTTATCATGGACGAGGGCAGGATACTCGACTGCGGCACGCCGGCCGAGCTCGTGAAGAAGCATGTGAAGACGTTCGTGGCCGAGCTGAGGCTCCCGGAAGACGGCGTGGGCATGGTGCTCTCCGCCCTCAAGGGCCTGGAATACGACTACGAGCTTTCAGGGGATACGCTGTTCATACAGAGCAATAACCGGGAAGGACTCATCGAGAAGGTAACCGCTATCGCGGGCGAGGGCTTCGTCAACCGGCAGGCGACGCTCGAAGACGTATTCCTGAAACTGACCGGAAGGGAGCTCCGGGAATGAAGGACATGCTGACGCCGCCGCGCGTGGGCCGGAGGGCCGTAAAGGTATGGCAGCGAAACCGGGACGCCTGGTTCAAGTTCTACAAGGCGAGCCTGGTCGGCAACCTTGCCGAGCCGATACTCTTCCTGCTCGCTTTCGGCGTGGGGCTTTCGAAGTTCATCAAGGACGTGAACGGGATTCCCTATATAAACTATATAGCCCCCGGGTTAGTCATCGCCACCGCGATGAACGCGTCGTCGTTTGAGTGCACGTTCGGCTCGTTCACGAGGATGTCCACCCAGAAATCATACGACGCCATAATCGTGACCCCGGTAAACATCGAGGAAGTCGCCGCCGGGGATATCCTCTGGGGAGCGACCAAGGGCGTCATCTCGGCTTTGGTAATGCTGCCGGTCCTGGCCGTGTTCGGCCTCATGAATTCTCCGTGGCTACTGCTCTCGCCGGTGCTCTACGTGCTAGTGGGGCTGATGTTCTCGGCCATGGCCCTTATCGTTACGGCCTTCGTACCATCATATGACTACTACGCGTACTATTTCAGCCTTGTCATATCGCCCATGTTCTTCTTCTCGGGCATATTCTTCCCGCTTTCCACGCTGCCCGCATGGGTGAGCAGGCTAGCCTGGTTCTTCCCGCTCGAGCACGCAGTCAATATATCGAGGGCGCTTTCGGCCGGGAGCCTGCATGTGGGTCTTTTGGGGGATTTCGCCTGGATGGCCGTGTTCACTTTCATATGCTGCTGGCTCGCGATAAAGTTCATCAAAAGGAGGCTGGTGAAATAACCAGTAAGAGGTCCATGAAAAAAGGAGATATGTTGTTCGGAACAGGGATATTGGGCGTGGTTATAATCCTTTACGCACTCAGCCTGACGGGCACGAAGGCCCCGAAGATTCCGCCGGACATGACGCATGCCTCGATAACTATAGCGGCGGACTGCCAGGGCTGCCATTCGCCCGGGAAGTCCAGCCCGCTCAAGAAGGCGCACCCGCCGAAGGACCAGTGCTTTGAGTGCCACAAAAGAGGCCTAGCGGGCCAGCACGGCATAGTGAAGTAGTCTTTTGCAGGAGGTTATGCATGTACAGGCGGGTTTTTCTTTCAGTTATTTCAATCCTCTGCCTTTTAAGCGGCTGCGCTTCCGTCGGACAGTGGGAGAAATACGACAGGCCGGTCCCGACGAAGGTCGTGGTGAGGGTGCTGGCAAGCGGCGCAAAGGCGATGACCCAGAATAAAGGCGCGCTTGTGGTAATCCGTGATAAAAAGACCGGCAAGGAGCTCGCCCGCGGCGCGGTTACGGGCTATGTTGGGGACGACGTAGGCCTCATGAGGGCGGGCTATCCCAGGCTTTTAGGACAGATGGGGCTGGTAAAGGGCGATAAAGGGATGCTGTTCGGCGACAGGAAAGCGGAAGAGAAAAAGAAAGAGAAAAAATGGCGGATGCCCGACCCGTATTTCGACCTGAGGGATATCAGGGCGCCCGAAGACCTGACTCCGCTCCTGTACGAGACAACCGAGGACGCCGCCAGGTTCGAGGCCGTACTTAATATCTCGAAGCCGACGGAGATAGAGGTAGAGGCGAGCGGCCCGCTAAGCCCCAGGCACTCGGAGGCTGCCAGCACGGCCAGCACATGGGTATTTCCGGGCGAGGACATAGTCGGGGAAGGGATAGTCCTGGAGCTGAAGGGGTTGATTGTCGATATCCAGGCCCCGCTCAGGGACGAGGAACTGAACGTCGATGGCATCGGGCCCGAAGGCATCCCGGTTTTATTCTACATGAGCATGATGGACGGCTCCCCCATTGCGCCGGGCGGCTTATTCGGCATCCCCTGGGAAGCGGAAGGGATTAATATTACCGTCCAGGCATATTACGGGGGGAAACTCTATCACGAGCAAACGACAACCGCGGACAAGCTTTTCCAGAACGCCAGCATGTTTTTGGCAACGGTCCCGCTGCCGGACAAGCTCCCGGCGGGCCGCTATAAAAAGGAGCGCGTCAAGATAAGGATAATGGCCATCCAACCGGCGCATGACAACTACGGCTTAGATGAGTTGAGCGTCTATTTTACAAGGATTAAATAGCTTTGACAGGCCCTTGCCGGAGTGCTAAATTTGATTAAGGGGGTGTTATTATGCTTGAAAAGATGAAGTGGCTCGGGCACGATACATTCAAGATAGAGTCGGAGGGCAAGATAGTCTATACGGACCCGTTCAGGCTGCCCGACGGGCTTCCGAAGGCCGACCTTATCCTCATAACGCATGAGCACTACGACCACTGCTCGCCGGAAGACGTGGCAAAGATTATCAAGAAGGATACCGTTATCGTAGCCCCCGGGGACTGCGAGGGCAAGCTAAGCGGCAATGTCCGGCTGGTTAAGCCCGGCGATAAGATAAGCGAGCTGGGCATACCCATAGAGGCCGTCCGCTCTTACAACACGAACAAGCAGTTCCATCCGAAGTCAAATAACTGGGTGGGGTACATCTTCACCATCGAGGGGCAGAGGATATACCTGGCGGGCGACACCGACTACATCCCGGAGATGAAGGACTACAGGTGCGACATAGCGCTTATACCCGTATCCGGGACCTATGTCATGACGGCGGAGGAGGCCGCGAAGGCCGCCGCGGACATAAAGCCGCAGGTCGCCGTGCCGATGCACTACGGCTCGATAGTCGGCTCAGAGAGCGACGCGGAGAAGTTCGTCCGGCTCTATAAGGGCAAGACGCATATTTTCAAAAAGGCCGCATGATGAAGCTTTATTACTCCGCCATAGACCTGCCGACGGGCATCGCCTTCGCCGCGGCTACGTCCAGGGGAATCAGCCGGCTAGACCTCAGGCCGCCGTCATTCGCCGAGTTCATGGAGGAGATAGAAGCCGAGTTCGGGATAAGTCCGGTTGAGGCCGAGAGGCCGTTCACGGTGCTGAAAAAGGAGCTTAACAGCTATTTCAGGGGCGAGCCGGTTTCCTTCACCGTCAGGCTGGACGTGCGGGGGACCGAGTTTCAGAACAGGGTCTGGGACCGCCTGCGGAATATTCCTTACGGCAACGTCCGGTCATACAAATGGCTTGCCGCCGAGGCCGGGAACCCGGCCGCCGCGAGGGCGGTGGGCGGGGCGCTGAACCGAAACCGGGTAGCCGTGGTCATCCCGTGCCATAGAGTCGTCGAGTCGTCGGGCGGCCTGGGCGGGTTCGGGAGCGGGATAGAGATAAAGAAACGGCTGCTGGAGATAGAGGGCGTGCTCCCGAAGCTCAGTAGCCTTTTATCTGCCTGAGGGCCTCGTATATCACCACGCCGACCGCGGTCGAGAGGTTCAGGCTCCTTACAGGCCCTTCCATCGGTATTTTTATAGCCGTGGAGGGGTTGTTTTTTATCAGCTCTTCGGGCAGGCCGCGGCTCTCCGGGCCGAATACGAAGGCGTCGTCCTCCATGTAGCCAACCTTCGTGTACAGGATATCGGCCTTCGTGCTGGCGTAGAAGAAACGGGAGCCGGAAAGGCTGTCCATTACCTCCTGGAGCGAGTCGTGGATGGTAAGCTTCACGTGCGGCCAGTAATCGAGCCCGGCGCGCTTCAGGTAACGGTCAGCGAGCGAATAACCGAGCGGCCTGACCAGGTGCAGATGGGTCTTCGTGGCGGCGGATAGCCGGGCGATATTGCCCGAGTTCGCCGGTATTTCCGGCTGGTAAAGCACTATGTGGAGCGGCATCCATCGATTCTACTTATCCGAAGCCGTTTTGTCATCAGAAAAATCATAATCACCTTGAAACGATAAAAAGAGTGCGCACGATTCTTGACGCAGACAGGAAGATGCTGGATGAGCGGAAGAAAAAATCTCTTGACAAAACGGCTAAAAAGCGGAAGGCTAATAACGATTGAGCTGTCGCGCTATTTAGCCGTTGTCAAATGAGGAGGCGCTTTATGAGATACCTGCTTGCCGCAATTTTTATCCTCGCCATAGCAATCCCCGTCCACGCCGAAGTGTATATGTACCGGGACTCCGCAGGCATTTGGCATGGCGTAAGCTCAGCCGACCAGGTACCTCCGGAATATCGAGATCAACTCAAGGC
>JBEKYB010000071.1:0-7310 GCA_049511435.1 Nitrospirota bacterium
CAGAGGAAGAAGGGTTTTACTTCCCATACGTTGGGCGAATTCCTGGAGTTCGTCAAGATATACCCGTTCGAGGACCCGTTAGGGACATAGCCGTAAATGAGACTTAACAAGCAGCAGATAAATAACCTCTCGGTATGGCTCGTCGAAGAGCTCGAAAAACGCCATGTCCTGAAGTTAAAGGTCGATCCCGCGGAGGCTACGAGGCTTATTGAGCAGGCCATAGCGGACGACCTGTCGGTGGAAGACAGGCTTAACGAAGAGGTCAAGGAAATACTCAAGGGCTACGAGCGGGAGATAGAGCAGGGGCGGGCCGATTACAAGACGATGTTCGACCTCGTCAAAAAGAAGCTCGTACGCGAGCGCGGCATAGTGCTTTAAGGAGATTTAATGCGCCTTTCGGAAAACAAAATAGCGCATCTCTCGCATATCATATACGACGCCTTGATCAAAAATGGTGCCGCTGATATCCTGGAGGAGGACGCCAAGGTCCGGAGGGAGATCAAGCTAGCGATAACCCGCCACCTCATGAAGGAAGATGAACTGGAAGAGGCCGTGAGGAAGAAGATTCTCTCCTACTCCAGGAATATAATGGAAGGCAGCCCCGAATGGGATGTGCTCTTCCAGAAGCATTACCGGGAAGAGCTAAAAAAGAGAGGCCAGTTTTAAAACAAATGAGGTCCGGGCTTGGGAACCTTAAGCGGAAGTTTCTTAAAAAAGCACTTCCTTCTGATATTTGCCTCCCTCGCCTATTCAGAGGCCGTACTTAGCCCGTTCCTGGGCCTCGGCTGGGAATCACCGGCCCTTATAGTCTGCTGCGGCCTGGTACTGTTCCTGCTGGCGTCAAGCCTTTGGAAACTCACGCGGACCGCACGCTCCTATCCGGCCACCGATCTTATCTTCATAGTCTCCATCATCCTGACCGTCAACCTGTTTTCAATACTCCTCGGGCCGGACAAGCGCTGGCTTGAGCCCCTGGACTACCTGCTCGTCGCCCTCTGCACAATCTACTACTCGTTCGGGTTCAATTCCATAGTGGCCGTCCTTATATTCGTGCTCGAGGCGGCGGGCGTCGTCTCGCATCATGGGAAGATTGAGGTCGGCCCGCTCGTAAACCTGTTGGTATTCGGCGGGTATCTTGCGGGGACGGTACTCGTCCTGGGCAGGCTTTTCCAGTCCGAGCAGAAGAAGAAGGAGCGGGCGGTGCTGGCGATGAAGAGGCTGCACGAGGGTGCTGACAGCATAGGCAGCGAAGGGACCGGCGGCGAGTCAGTAAAGTCCATCACCCCCGAGGGGAGGTTATTGCAACAAGTGGAATCTGCCGCCGAACTTGACGGCGCCCTCGAAGGGCTTTTGAAAACGGCATCAAGCGCAATACCCTCGGACAATGCCCTGCTCTTCATGCCTACGAGCGACGGGACGGGGGTCTACCTCAGGGTCCATACGGGCAAGGATTCCATCGAGGAACACGCGGTCATCCCGATTGGGCAGGGGCTGATAGGCTGGGTCTCCAAGGAAAAGAGGCCGATACTTGCGCCGTCGGCTGCCGGCGGCCCGGGGTACGCAGTGGAAGGGGCGTGCTCGTTCCTAGCAGTTCCCATAATGAACGGCAGCTTCCTGGAAGGCGTTATAGCGCTTGACGCCTCGCGGGAGGACGCCTTCTCGGAAGGCGATAAGGAAATCCTCTCGGGCTTTGCGGATATCGCGCTCAGCCTACTCAGCAATGCCAGGGCATACCAGCAGGTAGACCTCTCGGCAAGGAACTTCGCCGCGCTCCACAGGATCAGCACTTCGGTATCATCGAGCCTCGACCTGAAGACCATCCTTGAGCGGCTGGCCCAGCTCTCCCGGGAGATAATCCCCTACGACTACATGACCGTCTCGTTCACCGAGGGCGAGGACTCGGTCGTGTTCAAGATGCTCAAGGGCTACGAGAACGCAAGGCAGCCGGACGGGCCCGTCCAGCTAGCAAACAGCCTGCTGGGCTGGATAGTGGAGAACCGGCAGCCGCTCTGCTTTACCGACCTCGACCAGCGCACCCAGAAACTCCCGATATTCCCCGAAGGGAAGCTCAAGGCGGACTTCAAGTCCTTCCTTGGTATCCCGTTCCTCAGCCAGGACAAGGCCCAAGGAGTGCTCACCGTGGCCCTGCGGGAGCCCAGGGCGATAAGCGCATACCAGCAGCATATGCTTTCTATTATCGCGAACCAGGTGGCGGTGAACATAGCCAATGCGAAGCTCCACCACATGATGCAGATGATGGCCACCACGGACGGGCTTACCGGGCTGATAAACCATCGACATTTCCAAGAAAAGGCTGACGAGGAGTTCGAGCGCTGCAAGAGGTTGCCCGTTCCGCTCGCCGTGATGCTCATGGACATAGACCACTTCAAGAGGATAAACGACACCTACGGGCATCCCGTAGGAGACGCCGTACTGAAAAAAGTCTCGAAAATACTTAGAGAAACCGTTCGGGCGGTGGATATCGCGGCCCGCTACGGCGGCGAAGAGTTCATCGCGCTCCTTTTGAATACCGATTTGAGCGGGGCGGGGCAGATGGCCGAACGCATCAGGACGAGCATCGGGAAGAGCAGGTTCCTGCTGAACGGCGAGAACATCCCGGTGACGATTAGCATCGGCTATGCCGTATACCCGCAGGACGCGGCGGACAAGAAAGACCTGATAGAGAAGGCGGACCAGGCACTATACTGGGCCAAAGGCAACGGGCGCAACCGGAGCTGCCCGTACAACTCGGTTTCCGGCGAACTCGCTTTAAGGAAGGTCTGACATGAAGAACAGCCTCAGGACAAGAGCGTTGATGCTGGTCTTTGTTACGCTTTCCATAGTGCTTGGCGCCAATACCTTCTTTTTGTCATGGGGTTTCATCTCATTCCACAAGAACCTTCTCCAGAACAAGACAAAACTCGTCGGCGAGCGCCTGCGCGACGAGGTCAGCCGCACGCTGAACCTAGGCATGCCCCTTGAAAGCCTCGAAGGACTGGACGAATCGTGCCGCGACATCATCGACGCCAACAAGGAGATCGGCTACTGCATGCTGGTTGACAGCGAAAACCGGATACTTTACCACAACGACCCGCTGCTCGCCGGGAGGTTCCTGAAGGACCCGGGAAGCGTCCGAGCATCGCATTCCATCCAAAGCCTCGTCCAGCCCCGCATCGAGGACGGCGTCAAGTACTATGACATCTCGGTCCCTATCTTCGATTCCGAACAGCGGCTACTGGGTTCGATCAGGCTCGGTCTCAAGCAGGCGGCGGTCGTTTCGGATATATACCCTCTTTTGTGGGAGACTGTCCTGGTAGCCATATTCACCTTCATCATTACCTCCGTGCTCATGATGCTCTTCATCAACAAAAAGATCGTGACGCCTATAGTCGAGCTCTCCGCCTCCGCCTCCCTTATTGCCCAGGGAGAGCTGACCCGGCGGCTGACCATTAACTCAAAGGACGAGGTCGGACAGCTCGCGCAGTCATTCAACCGGATGGCCGAGTCCCTGAAGGACAGGGAAGAGAGGATACAGCAGAACTACCGCGACATGGAGAAGTCTAACGCGCATCTGAAGACTTCGTACGCGAAGCTCGAATCGACCGCGGGCGAACTGGAGCTGAAAAGCCGGCACTTGAACGAGAAGGTGGGGGAGCTGTCATTTCTTCATGACGCGACCGACAGGCTCAGGGTGAGTGTAGACCTGGACGATATCCTTGCCTCGGTCTGCCGCGATATCACCGAGGGGTTGGGATATGAGAGGGTCCTGGCGGCGCTCGTAAGCGAGGAACTAAAGGCCCTTGAGGAGAAGGTAAGCCTGAATTTCGACGGCAAGGAGAGGGAGCTGCTGGCGGAGCCTCTTGAAACCAACGGAGTTTTTTCCGCTGCGGTGATGGAGCATACCGTGCAGTACGTGGCCCAGGCATCTCTCGACCCTAAGGTGCCCGCGAGGCTTGTTGAACTGCTGGATCTCAAGGAGTTCGCGGTAATACCGATGGTAGGCAAGGACCGGTGCGTCGGCGTCCTTTTGATAGACAACCGTAAATCCCTTAAACCGATGCGAAAGGATAAGCTGGACATAGTTTCCACGTTTGCCTCTACCGCGGCCATGGCCGTGGAAAACGCCTACCTTTACAAGCAGCTCATGGACAACCTTGAGACAGTCGAGCGTGCGAACCGCGAGCTTATGTCGCTTGACCAGACCAAGACGAACTTCCTCTCGCTAGCCTCCCATGAGCTGCGGA
Organism: Nitrospirota bacterium; assembly: GCA_049511435.1. Lineage (GTDB taxonomy): Bacteria > Nitrospirota > JACRHJ01 > JACRHJ01 > JACRHJ01 > JBEKYB01. Next base: position 4,245 of record JBEKYB010000071.1, read on the forward strand.
CGCCGCTCGTGTCGGTAATGGGATACCTTAACCTGATGCTGGCCGGGGACCTGGGAACGATATACCCGGAACAGCGCGAGATGCTCGAGATCGCCATGAATGGGGCGTCGAGGCTGAGGGATATAATAGAGGACCTGCTGATGGTCGCAAAAATAGAAGGCGGAAAGCTCCCGCTCAAGCTCAAATGGATCTCGCTGTCAGACGTCGTGACAGCCGCGCTCTCCGAGGTCACTCCATTCCTCGGCCAGCGAAATGTGCAGATAAGCAAACAGGGCCTCGACCTTATGCCAAAGATCGAAGGAGACTTCGAGCGCCTTCAACAGTGCTTCACCAATATGATCGGCAACGCCATCAAGTTCACGCCCGATGGCGGCATGATAACCATAAGCAGCAGGAAGGTCAAGGTCGATAAGGACGGCAACATTAAGCCCGTGCCGTTCGACAACTCCATCCTCTCGTCCGATACGTTCATAGAGGTCGTAATCGAGGATACCGGCATAGGCATAAATAGTGAAAACTTCGAAAAGATATTCGAGAAGTTCTTTGAGGCCGGAGACGTCGACTCACACTCTACCGGAAAGGTGAAGTTCCTGGGCGGAGGGACCGGCCTGGGCCTTTCCATCTCGAAGGGTATAGTGAACGCTCATAACGGGAAGATATGGGTGGAAAGCGAGTGCGAAGACGTCGAAAAATGCCCTGGCAGCCGGTTCAAGATACTCCTGCCGTTGAAGCAGCCCAACGTGACGGTTGATATCCCGATATCGAGGAAAGAAATACCCTCCACGCGGACAGGACCGACAATAAAGGACGACGAGAAAAGGCCTAAGATACTGCTTGTCGAGGACGACGAGGACACCATTGTTTTCACCAGGCTTGTTCTTGAAAAGAAGTTCCAGGTCGTCCTCGCCGGGGACGGTTTCGACGGCCTTAAGAAGGCGTTCCTGGAGCGGCCGGAGGTCATACTCCTCGACGTATGGATGCGCGGCCTCGATGGCTTCGAGGTGTGCCGGATACTTAAGGAAAACAAGAAAACTGCCGATATACCAATTGCGATGTTCACGGCGGCGGCTCAGAAACACGAGATGGAGCGGGGCTATAAGGCAGGCGCCGACGACTACATTACCAAACCCTTTACGCCTTCCGAGCTCATGCTCCGGGTCGGGAAGCTCATCAAACGCTCCGCCAACGTGTCCTGATTACAGGCCCGCCTATTGACACGGCCTGCCTTATTGTATAAGATTTTATATTGAAATCCATTATTTATGGGGGCGCCGTCTTGCTTGAAAGGTTCTTTTATCCTAAATCGGTCGCGGTCGTGGGCGCGTCCAAGGACCCGCAGAAGGTCGGCTACAGCATCCTCAAAAACCTGCGGGACAACGGCTATGAGGGGAAGCTTTTCCCGGTCAACCCTAACGCCAAAAAAATACTCGGCCTGAAATGCTATCCGGACTTAATCTCCATACCGGACGAAGTCGACCTCGCCGTCATAACGATACCCCGCAACTTTGTTATTGATGTCATTAAGTCCTGCGGTAAGAAAAAGATACGAGCGGCAATAATAATAACCGCGGGATTCAAGGAGACCGGCGAGGAAGGCCACGTCATCGAGGAGCAGCTACTTGAGGTTGCCGCCCTTTCCGGCGTCAGGATCCTCGGGCCGAACTGCCTGGGACTCATTAATACGCGAACTGGACTTAATGCGTCTTTCGCGCCGCTTATGCCCAATAAGGGGCATATCGCCTTCTTCTCACAGTCGGGCGCGCTTTGCACGGCCATCCTCGACTGGTCGCTGGTGCGCGGGGTCGGTTTCTCCAAGTTCATAAGCCTCGGCAACAAAGCGGACATAAGCGAACTCGACATGATGGAATATCTGGCCGACGACGAGGATACGAACGTCATCCTGGGCTATATCGAGGGAATCAGCTCGGGCCGCGAGTTCATGGATAAGGCGCTTAAAACAGTAAAGAAGACGCCGCTTATTATCACCAAGGGCGGGAGCACTGCCGCGGGCGCAAGGGCGGCATCGTCCCATACCGGCTCTCTCGCCGGCTCCGAACGCGCCTTCGAGGCGGTATTCAAACAGACCGGAATACTCCGGGCCGAGACGATAGAGGAGCTCTTTAATTTTGCGCTCGCGTTTTCGAATAACCCGATACCCAAGGGGCCGAACCTCGCAATAGTGACAAACGCGGGCGGCCCGGGCATCATCGCCGCCGACGCGTGCGAGCGCTCAACCGCCAAGATGGCGGAACTCAGGGCATCGACCGTCGCTAAGCTCCGGAAAAGCCTGCCGCCTTCGGCGGGGTTCTTCAACCCGGTGGACGTGATAGGGGACGCCCGCGCGGACCGGTACACGGCCGCCCTGGAAGCGGTGCTTGATGACCCGGGCGTGGACGGGGCGCTGGTCATTTTGACCCCTCAGGCTATGACGGAGGTTGAAAAGACCGCGGAGGCGGTCCTTCAGATAAAATCAAGGTCGCCGAAACCCGTGCTTGCGGCTTTCATGGGCGGCAAGAGCGTCAGAAAGGGCGTCGAAATCCTGAGGCAGGGCGGAGTCCCTACCTACCCGTACCCGGAGTCCGGAGTTAAATCCTTCGAGGCCCTGGTCCGGTACCATGAGTCCAGGGAGCGTCCTGAGCCGAAATTCATCCATTTTGACGTTGACAGGGCGGCTGTCGAGGAAGTCATAGGCAAGGCACGTTCCGCCGGCGTACATGAGCTTGGCGAAAGGGACGCGAGGGAGATAATTGCCGCATACGGCTTCAGGACGCCCAAGAACGTCTTGGCCGTCACATCTAAAGAGGCGACCCAGGCCGCTCGGAAGATCGGTTTCCCGGTGGTCATGAAGATAGCGTCGCCGGATATCCTTCATAAAACCGATATAGGCGGCGTAAAGGTGGGGCTTAAGGATCCGCGCGAGGTGGAGCAGGCGTTCTTGGAGATTACCTCCAACGCGAAGCGCCTCATGCCGGGGGCGATGATATGGGGTTGCATGGTGCAGGAGATGGTACACGGCGGCCGGGAGGTTATACTCGGGATGAGCAAGGACCACCAGTTCGGGCCGAT